>JAAXVE010000118.1 GCA_013335665.1 Candidatus Falkowiibacteriota bacterium | reverse complement strand
AACTCTCATCCGTGATTATTATGGCTGTAACTGCATTGATGTTAGCGGCAACGCTAGAGCCGATTGTTTATTGGTTGCACAAGAAGTTGTCTATCGGCCTAGCCGCTGCAGCTGCCATTATTATGGTTGTGCTCGTATTGCCTTTGGTGGTGGTGATATTGGCCTTAGCCCCGACTTTCGTTAACCAGTCGACGGCCTTGGTTAAGTTTATATTGAGCATGATAGAAAAATACAGGTATCTGGCAGGATTCATGTCGAAAATAGATTTTTCCCAGTATACTGCGCAGGGAGGACAATATATAATCGATACGACAGCGCAATTCACCACATTCATGGTTGAACTGACTGTCATGCTTTTCATGACTTTTTATATTCTCGTAGATTCGAAGCGTCTGCATGATCTTTTTTTGATGGCTATCCCTAGCGATGTGAGGGCTAAATCGGAAAAGCTGCTTAAGGAAATGGCTGTAATCTGCGGGCAGTATATCAGAGGTAATATTATTATTTCGGTCATCTGCACGGCGACAATCTATCTGTGCCTGTCGCTCTTGAAGGTTCCGAGTGCTTTGCCTCTGGCTATTTTCGCTGGAATTATGGACCTACTGCCGAATATTGGGGCAACCATCGGGACAATCCCGGCGGTAATTCTTGCCTTTACGGTTTCACCATTCGTTGGATTTATGACATTGGCCTGTTTTATGGTTTATCAAACAGTGGAGAACAACATCTTGGCCCCTAATATATATAACAAAACATTGCACCTGATCCCTTTTTTGAATTTTGTCGCTGTAATAATCGGTACCATGCTCATGGGTGTGGCTGGGGCATTCCTGGCCTTACCGATTGCCGCCAGTCTTCAGGCAGTCATAAAATTTTTTTATGATAATGATAAGCCAATTCGCAAATATAAGAAAGTTAGGGCCAGTTAATCAATCTTCTGATTAAATGAATGCAAAACGCACATACCTTTACGATTGTGCGTTTTTTTGATGGGTTTATTTTGCGGTTGAGGTAGCGGTGCTTGTGGATAGGTCATCTGATGCTACCTTGTAGACGAACCAAACGCCTCCTACGCCTTGCCCAGTGGCATCGCCCGGCTTCACATCCTTGAACCAGTAGTATAAAGGCATACCTTCGTAAGTAACCTGTTTGCTTCCGTCAACTCTGGTTATGATGCCAAATTTGTTTGCAATAAGATTATCGGCGATTTTTGGAAGACCGTCAGCTGTTAATGGCGGCCAGCTTGTAGCACAGTCGGCATAACATGTGCTCGTGCCTTTGGAGTCGTTGGTAAAAGTGTATAGAGTCATCCCTTTCCCATCGGTGAGAATTTTACCTAGGGAGGGATTGTTGGCTACCATTACTTCGGGTTGGCCTTGTGAGGTTTTTGACTGTTGCTGGTTTTGTTCTTTGCTTGCTGATGGGGTTGGGGTGGCTTTTTGAGCTGCTTGCTGTCCGCAGCCGACTAACAAGAACAAGAGCAAAACCGCTGAACCATAAATTTTTAATTGTTTTAAATTTCTTGCTTTCATTTTTTTAGATTATTTTTTTTGAATTGAATATCCTAAAAATATAAAAATATCATTAAGCTTCGGTGAAGGCGTGTTGTAAAAAATATCAAAAGCCAATTTTATTATAATTGTTCTTGACAGTAAGCGTGATAAGTTATAATATCACTATTATTGACTAACATGAGCCAAAAAATTACCCAGACGGTAATTTTCTTTTAATTTAAGAAACTATTAAGAAAGAAGAAAATGAATTACGACACACTTGGCATCGGCAAAAATAGCCCCCAAACCCTGAACGCAGTAGTGGAAATATCCAAAGGCGGGCACAATAAATATGAAGTCGATCCGGAAACTGGCATTGTCATGCTCGACCGTGTCCTGCACTCGCCTTTATTTTATCCTGTCGATTACGGTTTTATCCCAGAGACTCTGGCGCCGGACGGCGATCATTTGGATGTCTTGGTAGTGACGGACAGCCCAACAATGACCGGTTGCGTTGTTGAGGTGCGTCCATTGGGCATCTTGCGTATGACCGACGGCGGGGAACAGGATGATAAGCTAGTGGCTGTGCAAGCGAATAATCCTCATTACCATCACATCAAAGAGCTTGGAGATTTAGCGCCGCATTTCCTGGATGAGATTATTCATTTTTTTGAAGAATATAAGAAGTTGGAAAACAAGTCAGTCGATGTCAAAGGCTATGAATCGTTAGAAGCAGCTCAACAATTTATTTTAGCTACGCACAAAGCTTATAAGGATAAATAAAAGCAAATATCAAAAAAACAGCTTATTTTATAGGCTGTTTTTTTTATTTTAGATGTAATACTGGCTTTTTTATCCGCTTTGGTGCTATATTTATTGGATAATTACCACTTTTATGAATCAGATCAATTTAGAGGTTTTCTCAAAACTAGTTTCCCAGAAGATCGGGGAGGAGGTTGTTTTTAGCCACATGGAGAAGATAGGCAGCGGTTACCACTCCGATGGTTTTAAGTTGGTCGCGACTGACGGCCGCATGTTTTTTGTTAAGTATGTTCGGTCACACGATTTGGGCTTTGAATTTCCTGAGCGTCAGATCATGTCACTGTTAGTAAGCAATGGCATGGCACAACGTGCAGGTAACAATCCCAAAGCTATCGGCGTTGTGGTTATGAACGGTGAAGATGGGGCGATCTTACCGGACGTAAGTAACTTTACAAAGGTTTACCACGTGCAGGAATTCGCAGGGACGGGAGTGAGCTACTCTGAGCTTCTTAAGAAAAATTCTTCCAAGAAAACAGTAGACGATGAAGACAGGAAACAACTTTCCCTGATTGCTGATGCCTTGATAAAGATACACTCGGTCAAGCATCCATCCAATGATGCGTCCAGATTGAAAGCTGTTTATGATGATGGTTTAAGGAATATGCTTTCTAATCCGGAGCTGTTTTTGATGGTGTTGTCAGAATTTCCTGAGGACTACGCCGTGCTTGATTTGGAAGGACAAAAAGAGATCATCTCCTTAGTCTACGAGAATATCAAAGCCTGTATGGGTTGTCACGTGCGTTTATCAGCTCTTCATGGGGATTTTTGGGGCGCTAACATCTTTTTTAAGGATGACGGCGATATCTTCATTATAGATTACTCCCGGATTCCTTGGGGCGACCCAGGCATCGATGTCGGCTGGTTTATTGCGGAATACCTGTGGCAATATCACCTGACTGGAAATTCTTACTTCAAAGAATTGATTGAACTCTGGCTTGAAATTTACGAGCAGAAATCTGGCGACAAAGAGATAAGAAAGCATATGCCGTTAGTTATTGCTTGGACAGGCATCGTACAGGTT
>JAAXVE010000026.1 GCA_013335665.1 Candidatus Falkowiibacteriota bacterium | reverse complement strand
CAGTGGCAAGCCGGTAAATTTTTTGCGGGTCAAGCGTTGGTGCAGCCAGGAAAGCGTGCGAGGATAATCCAAAGCGATTTTTCTCAGTCTGGGGTTGTGGCTCAATGTTCGAGTCTGCATCTTGATTAGGTCGTTGAAGGCCTGCCAGAAAGACTCACCCTTATGGATGAAGAACCACTTGATACTATAGAATACTGCGAAAACCACGACGAACAGGACGAGGAACAACTCAAGACGGTTAGTCCAGAGCTTGACCAGCCAGAGCGTCTGGCCGAAAAAGTAGCCAGCTATCATATGAAGGTAGGTCCAAGTGACGATGCTTAAGAGGTTGAGCCAGAAAAAACGGCGGAAAGGCATCTGGGTTAGGCCGGCAAGGAAAGGCGTGAGCGGGCGCAAGACGCCGATGAAACGTCCGAGGAAGACGCTGCGGCTGCCATGCTTCTTGAAAAAGGCTTGGCCTTGTTCCAAGTGTGCCTCCTTTAAGAGACGGTTTTTCGCTTTGAAGAAGCCGCTGCCTCTCTTACCCAGGCTGTAGCTCAGCGTGTCGCCGAGACAGAAGCCGAGCGTGGCGAAGAAGAGTAGGGCGCCCAGATCGAAAACCCCTTGGGCCACCAAGGCGCCGAGTAGCAGTGCGACGATGCCTCCAGGAATGACGAGGCCAACAAAGACGATGGCTTCGGCAAAGAATATCAAGGCCACGAACCAATAGCCAAGGCTGCCTAAGCCTTGGATCGTGGGGAGAATGCTGTTCAAAAGGTGTTCTATCATGGCTGTAATTATACCTCTAAAATTGCAAATAAAGAAGCTTGGGACAAAATAAAACCGCCCGACCGAAAAATGCGGTCAGGCGGAGTAAGGAAAATTTATTTTGCAGTAATCTTAGCTAGTGTCCTGATACAGCTAGTACAAATTTTCAGCTTTTCACCAGCCATCTTTTTGGTTTGCAAATTGATGTGCTGGCGCTTTGTTGTCTTGATGTTGGAGTGTGAGCGGGAGGCATCCTTTGTTGAACCGCGTCCGCATGCATCGCATCTTTTTGCCATAGTCTTATCTTGCTTAGAGAATTTAACAATAGTCAATATAATATCATAATCATTTGCTTTTGGCAAGGGCGGCTGGTACAATATAGGCTATAAGGATGATTTTATAGCTTGATGAATAAAAAATACGCATTTATTTTGGTTTTTTCGCTTAATTTAAGCGCCAAAACGGCCAACGCGGCTACTTTGGGGTCGGTGTTTTCTCAAAGGAATGAAACTATTTTCAGACAAGTATTCGGCTGGGCTGCGTTGAGTATGGTAGTGGGTTTCTTAGTATTTGGAATCTTTATTTTTTACTGGAATTTGCGTGATAAAGCCAAGAAGATGGCGAATCTCTTGGCTAGCGCAGCCCAAAACAATCATATTTGGGGGATCGAAGGCTTGAAGTCGCGCATTGAAGAGGTTTTTTGCAGGTATCAGTCTGATTGGAGCAAGAAAAATCTTGATTCAATGAAAAATTATGTCACGCCAAGTTTTTTGCTCAAAAATTCCTTGCTTTTAGACGTATTAACAAAGATGGGCAGGCGAAGCGAACTTGGATCGGGTAAAATATCGAAAATCGCCTTCGAAAAAATCGTTATGGATAAGGGGAAAGAAGAGTTTGTCGTGCGTCTGAATTACGATGCTTCCAGTTCTTTGACCAAGACCAGCCAAGACAAACTACTATCTGGAGGCTACCCACATAATGAGTTTTGGTGTTTCAAGCTGGTTGGCAATGAATGGTTTCTAGATGGTTTCTGGCCAGCAGTCGAATTTTTCCTTCAGGAGATTAGCAATCGCAAGATATTTGATTTTGCCACCAAACAAGGATTTCCCTACGTACCTGCTGCTTCATTCCTAACCTTGCCTCAAGTCGGCCACATCTTTGGCGGGCAGCATCCTTGGGCTGGCAGATTGACTAGTAGCATGCTGGTTTATGATTATGTTATCGGCCAGAAAGATGGCAAAACATTCGAATTTTACAGGCATTATACTAAGTCTGGCAAGAGTACGATTACTTACACTGTAGGCCAGATGATTTTGCCGAAGGAGTACAAGAGGATATTCGTGCATCCTCACGATTCATTGTTAAAACTACCTGATTTGGTCAGGATTGAGACAGGGAGCAATGAATTCGACCAGCGTTTCGACGTCTGGGTCAACCCTGATGATCAAGTTCATTCTTTAGAGCTCCTAACCCCTAAACTAATGGCCGAATTGTGCGGACAGAGCCTCGATGTCGCCCTCGAAGTTATTGAGAACTACCTGTTCGTTTACGTTTGTGATAATGTCTATTTAGGAGACAAGCAGCTGGACATGGATGGCCTGCTTTGCATCCTGCTCGATTCGTATAAAGAAATTAAAAATTGATTATGTTGATTACTATATTATTTGTTGTTGCTTTGATTTTTTCAGCGATTATCCACGAATATGCCCACGGTTGGGTGGCTTATAAGCTGGGAGATCATACGGCTGAGGATGCTGGGCGTTTGACCTTGAATCCGTTGGCTCACCTGGATCCAATCGGTTCGGTTTTGGTGCCTTTATTGCTAGTATTAAGCAAAACTGGCTTTTTCATTGCCTGGGCCAAGCCAGTGCCATACAATCCTTATAATCTGCGCGATCCTAAATATGGTGACCTGAAAGTCGCTTTGGGAGGACCTGGCTCTAATTTGCTCTTGGCCATATTCATGGGTTTATTCGCCCGAGTCTTGCCATTGGCTACTGATTTAAAACTAACTTTAGCCCAATCAGTGCTTTTTAGCGATGGCGATGCGGCTTTATCGTTGATTCACGGCAATCCCTTGGCCGCCATGTATTTGTTGGCCGGGGTCATCTGTTTTGTTAATTTAGCCTTGATGCTGTTCAATCTTATTCCAATTCCGCCGCTTGATGGTTCGAAGATATTGCTACCTTTTCTCTCACACCGCAACCAGATGCGCTTTCACCAGCTGAGCAATTATGGCTTTATGTTGATTTTCATCCTGGCCTACCTCGGTGCTTTCAACCTCATCATTATACCTCTGGTTTACGGATTCAGCTTCTTGATGGGAGCTTAGGGCAGCCGCAAATCACCCTTGACTTAGGGCTTTATTTCTGTTAAATTAGTAAAGCAATAAAATATCCCAAACTATTGGGGTGTTTTGCTATTATCGGAAGGGCAGGTCAAGCTGCACTTTGCCTTTCCACCTGACTCATCAACAACCCTGTGGCTAGGTTTGTAGGGATGGGCGTTTTTGAAGCTAATTTTAGAAATTTTTGTAATTATGCCGACAATCAACCAGTTGGTTCGCAAGGGTCGAACAATTCAAAAGACGAAGAGCAAGAGTCCAGCCATGCAAACCGTGTTGGACACTCTCCATCGTCGACGCACCACCCTGCCCGCCGGCGCTGCTTTCAAGCGCGGTGTTTGTTTAAAGGTAACCACTACCACTCCTAAAAAGCCGAACTCTGCTTTACGTAAGATTGCTCGTGTTCGTCTGTCTAATGGTATGGAAGTTACTGCCTATATCCCGGGCGTTGGCCACAACCTTCAAGAGCATTCAGTCGTTCTGATCAAGGGTGGCAAAACCAAGGATTTGCCAGGTGTTCGCTACAAGATCGTCCGCGGTGTTTATGATACCCAGGGTGTTCAGAAGCGAATGCAGTCCCGTTCCCGCTATGGCGCCAAGAAACCTAAGGCCGCCGCTAAATAAATTGAAAGTAATATAGAATACTATGAGAGGAAAACCAGCACCAAGGCGGAAGATCGAGGGTGATCCGCGCTATAACGATACTGACGTAGCCAAGTTCATCAATTACATTATGATTGATGGTAAGAAGACCATAGCGCAGAAAGTCGTCTATTCCGCTTTCGATATTATCAAAGACAAGACTAAGCAGGATCCGCGTCACGTTTTCAACAAAGCGTTGAAGAATGTAGCTCCATTAGTCGAGGTCCGCGGCAAACGTGTCGGCGGCGCTAACTACCAGGTGCCTCACCAGGTTCGTGGCGAACGACGTTTCGTTTTGGCTTACCGTTGGATCATCAAGGCTGCCGAAGCACGCTCTGGCAAGCCGATGGGAGAGAAATTGGCCGATGAGCTGATGGCTGCCTTCCGCGGCGAGGGTACAGCTATCAAGAAGCGCGACGATGTACATCGCATGGCTGAGTCTAACAAGGCTTTTGCCCACTTCGCACGCTAAAGCTTAAATTTTGAATGGTGAATTCATAATTCCTGCCTGCCGGCAGGCAGGTTGAATGAAATTAGAATGTCGAATGACAGGCTAAGAATTCAAAATTAAATCATTGATTCAAAATTCAAAATTCAAAATTATAATTTATATCATTTATGCCCCGAGAATATTCACTCGAAAAAACTAGAAATATCGGCATTATCGCTCATATCGACGCCGGTAAGACGACCGTGACCGAGCGCATCCTCTTTTATACAGGCAAGAAGCACAAGATCGGCGAGGTTCACGAAGGCGAGGCGACTATGGACTGGATGGAGCAGGAGCAGGAGCGTGGTATCACTATCACCTCGGCTGCGACTACTTGTTTCTGGAATAATAATCGCTTGAACATCATTGATACTCCTGGCCACGTTGACTTTACCGTCGAAGTGGAGCGCTCATTGCGCGTGCTTGATGGCGGCGTCATGGTTTTTGACGGCGTTGCAGGCGTTGAACCGCAGTCAGAGACTGTCTGGCACCAGGCTGAGAAATACAAAGTGCCGCGCATCGCTTTCATCAACAAGATGGATCGCACTGGCGCTGACTTCTACAAGGATTTGGATTCGATCCATACCCGTTTGACCAAGAACGCTTTCCCGATCCAGCTGCCAATCGGTGCTGAATCTGATTTCTTAGGCATTATCGACCTATTCACTCGCGAGGCTCATTTCTACCTCGATGACCTTGGTACTAAGCATGAGATCCGCGAAGTTCCGGCTGATATGAAAGAGAAGGTTGAAGAGTATCGTGCTTCTATGATCGAGGCTATCGTTGAGAACAACGAGGCTTTGATGGAGAAGTATTTGGCTGGAGAAGAGATCGAGATCGCAGCTTTGAAGGCGGAATTGCGCAAGGCAGTCATTGCCAACAAGATCCTGCCTGTGCTCTGCGGTTCAGCTTTAAAGAACAAGGGCGTCCAGTTCTTGCTCGATGCTGTCGTTGATTTCTTGCCTAATCCGTTGGATATTCCGCCAATGGTCGGACTTGATCCTCAGGATGAGACTAAGCAGATTCCAGTTCGCATTTCAGACGATGAGAATTTTTCAGCATTGGCCTTTAAGATTGCAACTGATCCGTTCGTCGGCAAACTTTGCTTTATCCGCGTTTACTCCGGCGTTTTGACCGCTGGTTCATACGTCTTGAATGTTACATCTGGTGAAAAGGAACGCATCGGTCGTATCGTCCGCATGCACGCCAATAGCCGCGAAGAAGTTAAAGAAGTCTACTCTGGCGAAATCGCAGCTGTTATCGGCTTGAAGGGAACTACTACTGGTAACACTCTTTGCGATCCGGAACACCCGGTCTTGCTTGAGTCTATCACTTTCCCTGAACCGGTTATCGAGATCGCTGTCGAACCGAAGACCAAGGTTGACCAGGAAAAGATGGGCATCGCTTTGTCCAAGCTTGCTGAAGAAGATCCGACTTTCCGCGTGACTTCTAACGAAGAAACCAATCAGACTTTGATCGCCGGTATGGGTGAGCTTCACTTGGATATCATTATTGATCGTATGAAGCGCGAGTTCAATGTTGAAGCTAATGTCGGTCAGCCGCAGGTTGCATATCGCGAAACCATCAAGGCTAAAGCCGAGGCTGAAGGCAAATACGTCAAACAGTCCGGCGGCCGCGGCCAATATGGCCATTGCTGGCTGCGCATCGAACCGAATGAGCAGGGCAAGGGTTATGAATTCATTGATGAGGTTAAGGGCGGCTCGATTCCGCGTGAATATATCGCTCCGATCGGTAAAGGCGTCAAAGAAGCTTTGGGCCGCGGCGTTTTGGCAGGCTATCCGATGGTAGACATCAAGGCAACCGTTTTTGACGGTTCGTACCATGAAGTCGACTCCAACGAAGCTGCCTTTAAAATCGCTGGTTCGATGGCATTCCAGGAAGCGGCTCGCAAGGCTAAGCCTGTTATCCTTGAACCGATGATGAAGGTTAGCGTTACTACCCCGGAACAGTTCATGGGCGATGTGATCGGCGACTTGAACTCCAAGCGCGGACAGATCGAAGAGATGAGCGACCAGGGTCAGGCTAAGGTTGTCTTAGCAAAGGTGCCTTTGGCTAACATGTTCGGTTATTCCACCAGTCTGCGTTCCATGACCCAGGGTCGTGCCAGCTACTCGATGGAATTCGCATATTACACCGAAGTACCTAACAACGTCGCAGAAGAGATTATCGGCAAGAATAAAAAATAGTTTTTATAAGGTTGCAGGTTGGAGGTTTTAGGTCATAGGTTTTTTTGAAAATCACCTAAAACCTAAAACCCAATACCTAAAACCTAATCCTATGTCAATCCAATTAGAAAAAGCCTTATCATTATGCAAGAAGACTGGCGACCGGATTATCGTTTTTGATAGCCCGCGCTCAGAAAACCCTTTTGTCTTGATGAATCTTGACGATTACGAAGAGTTATTGTCTGATAAGAACGAGGTTTCCGGCTTGACAGAGGACCAACTGCTTGATAAAATAAATCGCGACATTGCGCTGTGGAAAACCGAACAAGAACCGGAAGAATCGACAGATTTGCCCCAAGATTTAGGGCTTAACGCCAAGGAAAGCATCACTGCCAACCCTCAGGCTGGCGACAATCCGGTCAGGCGCTCACAGTGGGCAATCAAAGAAGAGGTTAAAGAGGCGGCGGAAGAAGTGATTGAAGAAGATCGCCAATACCTCGAAACAGTTACGTATTAATCATTTATTTAATAAATTTAATAAAAACTTCGGCTGGTTGCCTGTTATTATAAGGCTAAGAACCTCTATTTAATACTAGAGGGCCGTAAAAAGTAAAAACTATGGCAGAGAAATTTGATCGTTCCAAGCCGCATGTAAACATCGGCACCATTGGTCACGTCGACCATGGCAAAACAACCCTGACTGCAGCTATCCTCAAGACTTTGGGTGATCGCGGTTTGTCAGCTTCAGATCGTTCAGTCGACCAGATCGATTCAGCTCCTGAAGAAAAGGCTCGCGGTATTACCATCGCTACTGCTCACGTTGAATACGAATCAGCAGTACGCCACTACGCTCACGTCGATTGTCCTGGTCACGCCGATTATGTCAAGAACATGATCACCGGTGCTGCTCAGATGGACGGCGCTATCTTGGTTGTAGCCGCTACTGACGGCCCTATGCCTCAGACTCGCGAGCACATCTTGCTTGCCCGCCAAGTTGGTGTGCCTTCAATCGTCGTTTTCTTGAACAAGTGCGACATGGTTGAAGATCAGGAATTGATCGACCTCGTTGAGGAAGAAGTTCGTGATTTGCTGAAGAAATATGAATTCCCTGGAGATGCTACTCCTATCATCCGCGGTTCTGCTTTGCAGGCTTTGAACAATCCTGCCGGCGAATGGGGTGACAAGGTTATGGAGTTGATCAAGGCTTGTGATGAATACATCCCAGAACCTACTCGCGATACTGACAAGACTTTCTTGATGCCTATCGAAGATATCTTCTCAATCGAAGGTCGCGGAACCGTTGTTACCGGCCGTATCGAGCGCGGTATCATCAAGGTTAACGAAGAAGTCGAGATCGTCGGTTTGGGCGATACTCGCAAGACCGTCGTTACCGGTATCGAAATGTTTAACAAGTCTTTGGATCAGGGTATGGCTGGCGATAACGCTGGTTTATTGCTCCGCGGTACCAAGAAGGACGAAGTTGAGCGCGGCCAGGTGTTGGCTAAGACCGGCACTGTGACTCCTCACTCTGAATTCGAAGCCGAGGTTGTTGTTTTGACCAAGGACGAAGGTGGACGCCATAAGCCTTTCTTCAAGGGCTACAAGCCACAATTCTACATCCGCACAACTGATGTTACTGGTGAGGTAGAATTGCCAGCTGGTGTTGATATGGTTATGCCTGGCGATACCGTCAGCTTTACCGTAAAATTGTTGACCCCAGTTGCTTTGGAAGACAAGATGCGCTTCGCTATCCGCGAAGGCGGCCGCACTGTTGGTGCAGGTGTTGTAACTAAGATCTTGAAATAGCAGATTCCGGCCCTGCGAATTTTTCGCAGGGCTTCATCTGCGATTTTAAGAAATAAAATAAAGTATAGTCACATGACTGAAGCTAAAGCAAAAGAAGTCAAGAAAGTGGTTGGTAAGGATGAAACCAACCAACGCATTCGTATCAAGATCAAGGCTTTTGATCATAAGATCATCGACCAGTCTACCAAGACGATTATTGAGACAGCATTGCGTTCCGGTGCCAAAATTTTTGGTCCTATTCCATTGCCAACTGAGAAGAAGAAGTACACTGTCAACCGCTCAACATTCGTTCATAAGGATGCACGCGAGCAGTTCGAAATGAGGATTCACAAGCGCATCGTCGACATCGTCGAACCATCTGCACAGACTATCGAAGCTTTGTCTTCTTTGAGTCTGCCATCTGGAGTGGACGTGGAGATTAAAATGTAATTTTGGTAGGCTGTTCTCTTGCAACTCCTGCGGAGCTTGCAGAGAACTCAACTGCTCGCTCGCAGTTGAACCCGCCGCCTAGAAGGCTGTCCCGTAGTTGCGAAAGCGATCGAAGGGGACTGATGATCCAATCATCACCAAGGCCTTAATACAATCCAAAGTTAGCTACGCCTGCAGGGAAGCATCCCAGGAGGCTGCTCTTTGGCATACTCGTAACGACTAAACTTTATTTCTCATATAAAAAACACCCGATTCAGTCCGGGTGTTTTTGTATAAAAAAGGCTGTTCTCCTTGCTTCTGCGAAGCCTGCGGAGAAGTTTCCAAGGCTGTTCTTCTTGCTTCTGCGAAGCCTGCGAAGAAGTTTCCAAGGCTGTTCTCCTTGCTTCTGCGAAGCCTGCGAAGAACTGGCGGCTCACCCGCCGCCAACCCTCCGCAGACATACGCCGCAGACATACGCTGCAGACCCTTGACTTATGTTGGGTTTTCATGTAAGATTTAATAGTCAAAAAGAAATTTAGGTTTCCAAGGATCAATTCCATACTTCTTTTATTTAATATTAGCTAAAAGAAAAGGTGGAAAGGTAAACTGGAAATC
>JAAXVE010000117.1 GCA_013335665.1 Candidatus Falkowiibacteriota bacterium | reverse complement strand
ACACCTGCGTTCTCGAAACGGTGGTTTGAAAAACGAACCCAATCTTATTTTTCCTTATGTCGGCCAACTCATCATCGTCAAATTCCGAAACGTCCTTGCCGTCCAAATAATACTTGCCGCTAGTCGGCGTGTCCAATGCCCCCAATATGTTCATCATGGTCGACTTGCCAGAACCGGACGGCCCGGTTATCGCCACGTATTCGCCCTTCTCAATCTTCAGCGAAATATCCTTAAGAACGTGGGTCTTGACCACCCCGTTGTCATATTCTTTGTTGATGCCTGTGCATTCTATCATATTGTTTTATCTACCGACGCCACGGACAGCGCCGCCACCTCCGCCGAATAGGTTAAGTCCTGAGCTGCGCTGAGTAGTCTGTGTTGTACTCCCGCTCGATGTTTGAGTGACGATTTGATCGCCTTCGTTCACGCCCGATACTATTTCTGTATTAGTATCATTGGCAATCCCGATTACGACGCTTTTCTGCTCCGGAGGAGTAGCAGAAACCACTCCGTTTGAATCAGCGTTCGGGAACGTGCCGGATAACGCCTCAACATAATACGCACCGCTCGAATCGGTCTTGACTGCGGAATTAGGCACGACCAAGACGTTAACCTTTTCATCAGTAGTAATAGATGCTGAAACACTCATCTGCGGTTTGATACGGTCATCCTGGGTGTCAAACGCTATCTTGACGCCATAACTGACAACACCTTGAGTTACCGTGCCGATGTTATCTATCTCAGCCACTTCGCCCGTAATAGTCAGCCCATCAATCGCGCTGAAAGTCAGTGTGGATTTTTGGCCGACCTTAACTTTGGCCGTATCAACTTCATTCAAGGTCACCTCTGCGATCTTTTTGGGGGTGGCCACTGTCGCTATTATGTCAGCCGGTGAAGCATTGTCGCCTACTGATTGACTCACCTGCAACACGACGCCGTCGAAAGGAGCAGTAATCGTCGCGCTCTTCAAGTCATCAACTGCCGAATCGTAGTTGGTCTGTGCTTGCGCGATCTGGAGGCGCAAATTGGCCAGGTCAATCGGCCTTGGTTTGGCAACTTTCTGCTCGTACTGAACTTTCGATGTCTCATAAGATAGTTTTTTGGAAGCTACATCAGTATTCGCCGAGTCGAGAGATTTTTGGTTGTCCGAAACGGTCTGGGCAAGATTACTGTCTGCGGTTGCTATGTCCTGCTTAGCATTAACGATTGACTGACTGGCTGATTGCAAACTGCCAACTACCGAGACAAGAGAATTCTCTTGACTGGCAATAGAAGAACGATAGCCATCAAGAGTTGTCTGGGAAAGGTCAGCGCTGGTAATCGTGCTTAGCATAAGAGAATAAACTGAATGGACATACGATTTGATCACCCTGCTAACTTCCTGTTCTTCATTCAATAGACGTTCGATCGAATCGGCGTCTTTGCTTGAACCCAAGCTGGCATAAAGACTTTCGAAGCTTGCCAATTTCGCACGAGCCGCCGCCTGCTGGCTTTTCGCTTCTTCCAAAGAAGGTGGGTTCAGGACGCCATAAAGATTTTTAACTGCGAGGTTGCTTGTGTCCATGATATTGTTAGCCGCCAGAATGGCTGAACGCATCGTAATCAGTGATGAGTTTATCGGACTACTTGTATTCTGGTAGGAATTATTCAAAGCTGTCACGGAATTATCTCGTGAACGTTGTGCTTTCTTAAGATTTTCCGCCCCTGTCTTCTGTTGGGTAATTACATTAGCCTGGGCATTCTGATAGGAAAGCTTGGCTGCATCTACGGATTTTTGGGCTACGGCCACATCTTGAGCAGTAACGCCCTCCAGCTTGAGTTCCAAGTTAGTTTTGGCCATATTCAAAGAATCCTTAGCGGAACGCACCTGATTAGACAACGTTTTGGCATCAAGCCTAGCTAAAACCTCACCTTTCTTAACCTTTTGACCTGACTTTATTTTCAGCTCGGTTATTTTCGCGGAAATCTCAGGCTTAATATCAACCTGATTCTGGGAAGAGACCTGGCCAGTGCCGCTTACTGAAGCAATAACCGAACCACGCTCAACTTTACCCAAGACGTACTTGGTTTGCACGGTGGTGCTTTGCTTGTTGTTAAAATAATACCAGCCGCCACCAGCCAACAAGATAAGCAGGATTATTTTGAATTTGTTTTTCAGGATTGATGTCAGGATTTTTTTCATATTATTTTTTTAAAATTGTGCTGCTAGCAGTATTTGTTGCATTTGTTTTCAGCGTGGGCGCGCCTGGGAAATCCCCTGGCATCACTCTGATCAAACGAGCTTCGATTTCGCCGTTTTTGTTCGGCTCACCGACAACGGTTACGAAGTCGTCCGGCTTCAGATCGCTTGCTTTGATATTTTCCCTAAACTTCTTTACCACTGTCTTGTCACTGACCAACACGCTCTGCTCTTCTCCAAACGGATTCTCAACTGTTAACTTCTGGTTATTGATCGTCAATATAAACCCTGCCACTCCGCCAGACTGCATGAACATTCGATCATCGAATGGCCGCATCATGCCACCCATGCCGCGGACAGGCAGTTGGCGTCCAGGATTTCCATCGAACGGTCCTACGAAGTTACGATGATAGTTATCGCTCCAACGGAAAGAAAAGCCGGCCTTGCGATAACCGATTATCATGCCCGCCTTAAAAGATGCTAGGCACAAAAAAATAATAGCCAGCGCAATCACTCCCGATTTGAATTGTTTACTTTGGAAAAATTCTTGCTTATTCATATTATTAATTGCTAATTATCAAACTATTGTTATTTGAAATCACTAACCCTTTCAGCGACTCGAGAGCTATGAGCAAAGAGGCGGAGACAAGCATCAGACCTGTGATAGGCAATGATTCGAGAAGTAACAGGACAAACTGTTGCCAGACTGCCAAAACTGATGGCAAATCGGAAAAAAGCAAAGAAAATATCTGCGGCACGCCTGTCTGACTGGCCTCGCTCCAGGCGATATCGACACCGATTACCAAGAGCAAGCACGACGCGACTAAGCCGATGGCAGAAATAACTTTAGTCCTTCTCTTTATCCTTTTTTGTTCATCGCTGATTTTCGCCATAATCTTGGCGAATAATTCGGCTTCACCACCTTGTTTTGCATTTATCTTATCCATATTCAAGCAATATAAAAACCTCCGAATACATATAATACGTCGGAGGTTTTAGGTTTGGTGCATTATTTATCGAATATCTTCCGCTTAAGAGCTTCCAATCCCCTGCGTTGGCGACTCTTGACCGTATTGACCGACTCCCCTGAGTTGTCAGCGATCTCCTGGAAGGTCAATTCTTTAAAAAAATAATCGCCAATAACGCCTCGCTGTTTCTCTGGCAGGCCAGATAAAGCCACGGCGAGCCTGGCTCGCGATAGGCTAATATCGATAAAACGACCAGCTTCTGTCTGATTTCCAGCAAAAGACTCCCCGCCATAAAAG
>JAAXVE010000025.1 GCA_013335665.1 Candidatus Falkowiibacteriota bacterium | reverse complement strand
GGGACTGATCGCCTTTGGACTTGCTGTGCCGCCGATCGGCACCATTGCCGCTGTCATGCACA
Source organism: Candidatus Falkowiibacteriota bacterium (assembly GCA_013335665.1). Taxonomy (GTDB): domain Bacteria; phylum Patescibacteriota; class Patescibacteriia; order Patescibacteriales; family GWE2-39-37; genus JAAXUA01. The sequence continues at coordinate 9,392 of JAAXVE010000025.1, read as the reverse complement.
TGGCAGGTCATACATTGGTCAAGTCATCGTTGTTTTTCGGAGCTGGTGAAATATTACTGCGTCATAAGACTACTCATGCCGAGAGGATACGCGGTATTCTGTCGTATGCTCCGTACACTGGTGTGCTTTTCCTTTTAGGCATTCTGGCAATCATTGCAATGCCGCCTTCAGTCCTGTTTGTCAGCGAATTCAGTTTGATTGCTGTCTTGATCCAGTCGCATGTCTGGTTGGCTATCATATTGTTAGCCGCGTTAGGCTTGATCGCTTTCTCTATGCTCCGTTTGACGGTCGGTATGTTATTCGCCGATCGTGCCGAAACGGCTAAAATTGATCAGCCGAAAGAGCGATGGAACTTGACCCACACGGTCATGAGTACGCAGCTTTTGCTGGTTGCCATTATGGCTGTTTGGTTTTCGACCGGCGCAGGGCAGAGATTCGTCTCTGCGATCGCCAGTAACTTGTTTTAATCATAATAATCGTATCTTATGCAAGCCTCTGATATATTGAAGAGAATAAAAATAGATTCGAGCGAACGAAGCGGCGACCTTACCAAGGTCAAGGTAGCAGCTGGCGATTTAGCCAGTCTGGCCTTGACGCTGTCAACCGAGTTTGACTTGCCGCTATCGTTGCTGTTTGCGACTGACGACCGCAAGGAACAGGGTGTTTTCGGCGTCCATGCGCTTTTCAGCGTCGATTCAAGCCATGAATGGCTGATGCTGTCGATTGAGCTGCCAGCTGAAAACCCTCGTTATCCTGCCGTGACTGCGGTTCTTATGGCCGCCCATTGGTATGAGCGCTATCTACACGACATGTTCGGCATCGTCCCCGAAGGCCATCCGGATCTGCGCCGTTTAGTCCACCACGAAAACATTCCAGAAGGCACTTATCCTTTGCGTAAGGATTTTGCCTGGAATAGTAAGCTAGATCACGCCAACGTACCGTATCCGATGGGGCATGTTGAAGGCGAAGGAATCTATGAGATACCTGTCGGACCGATCCATGCCGGCATTATCGAGCCTGGCCATTTCCGTTTCAACGTTGCTGGCGAGAAGATTATTACGTTGGAAGGGAAGCTCTTCTTTACGCATAAAGGCGTAGAGAAGCTTTTGGAAGGGAAGACTCCGTCCGAGGCTTTACCTTTTATCGAGCGCTTGTCCGGAGATATGGCTGCAGCTAACGCCTTGGCTTTCTGCCAGGCAGCTGAGACGTTGGCTGGTTCTAAAGTGCCGGAGAGAGCCTTAATGCTGCGCACCCTGGTGCTTGAACTTGAACGTTTGACCATGCATATCCATGATTTGGCCAATATCGGCGGTATGGGCACGGGCTACAGCTTTATTGCAGCCAATGGCTTCCGCATCAAGGAAAGATTGCAGCGCCTTTCGGCTGATATTTTTGGCAATCGTTTTTGGCGGGGTATGATCGTGCCAGGCGGCATTGCCAAAGATCTTACCGAAGGGCAATTGGCACAGATCAAACAAGTTGCCCGCGAGGCTTATGAAGATATGAAGGAAGTGGTAGCAACGGCCTTGTCATCCGAAGGTTTTATGGACCGTTTGCAAACCACTGGTGTTTTGCCCCTCGAAGCGGCTAAGGCTTTCGGCGCTTTGGGCTTGCCGGCCCGCGCTTCCGGTTTGGACAGGGACGTGCGCCGTGACCATCCGCATGCTGCCTATGGGCGCTTTCCGGTAAAAGTGGTGACTAAGCATGCAGGAGACGTCCATGCCCGTTATACGGCGCGTTATGATGAATTGGATGAGGTAATCCGCTTTATTGAGGCTATAATCAATAATTTAGCTGAAGGACCTCTGAGCGTGCCTTGCGTCCCGGAAAACGGTTTTGCCATCGGTGCGACCGAGTCCTGGCGCGGTGAAGTAGTCTGTGCGCTCTACATGCAGAATGGCGTTATTACGCGCTGTTTCCCGCGAGATCCCTCGTTCTGCAACTGGGCAACCTTTGCCATTATCGGTCCGGGGAACATCGTGCCCGACTTCCCGCTTTGCAATAAATCTCTAAATTTGAGTTATTCCGGTACGGATATGTAAAAATAGGAGGTTTTCCACTAAAAAACCCTTGACTATTATATTAAAAGTAGTAGCATTAAGAGTTGTACGGTAACGTATAGCTCTTTTGTTTTTGCTTGGTAATGGTAAATATTGGGCCATTATTAGCAAAAAAAATCGTAGAGCAGCTTCTGCTTGTTCAAGCGATTTTTGGTCATTACAATTCAACGTTCCATTTGGAACGATCACTCATGGAGGGGATTACAATGCTTGATAATTTGATTGGTGGGAAAGTTTTGCGTACAGTGTCGAACAGGTTTTTTGAAGACAGTCATTGCAATGACATCTTGATTATGCCTTCGTCGCATGTTACGACAAGGGAAATGATCGAGATGGCGCGAACTTGCTTCAATGTCGATTCGGCTGATGTTTTCGCTGCGCCGAAGTTTGCGTCTGCCCTGATGAAAGGTAGTCAGACCGTATTGAATGGCATTTGGTTGGCAGTTGAAGCTCATGAAGTCGGCCGCATTATCATTTTCCGTAACCAAGGACATGATGACGGCAAGATCCGTTTTGACCAATGCGTTAGAGCGGAGGAGGACAAGGCTCGAATACAAGGTATGATGCGAGCGCGAGAAAAGATTCTTAGCTTGCATCCCGGAGTAAAGGTACTGCTGATATATGGCCGCTTTCTGAATTGTGGCAAGCAGATTCTTTTGAGCGAGATTCATCCCGATTTCAGCGAAACGGTTAGGTTGTTGGCAGAAAACCGTTTTATGGACGAATTAGGCAATGAGATTCCGTGCGAGGCAACAGTCATTACCTGCATGGATTATCGACAGATCCAGGAAGTCCGCGATTGCGTGCGCTACGATTTCAAGATTGATCGTTTCGGCCTTATCGGATTGCCAGGATCAGGTAAGCGTTTCATCGAAGATGGCATTATTTCCTGGAACAGTTTCTATGAGGCTGTCGAAAAACACGGTTCCAATCTTTTTTTCATCTTCCATCACGCCGATTGCGGTGCTTATGGAGGAGAGGACGCTTTTAATTGCGACCCAATTGCCGAAGAGTTGATGCACCGTGCGCAGATGTATCATTTGCGCGACATGATATACAAGCGTAAGCCCGGGGTTAAAGTAATCCTGGTCTACGTCCGCTTCATCGAAGGCAAGCGCCGTATACGTTTCGTTTGCTTCGATTAATTTTACAACGAGCTGCCAGGCAGTTTATAAGTCCGACCCGAGGGTATCCCGGGTCGTTTTTTTGTGCCTGGATAAATCTTGACAGACCCGCCGTTCGTGCTAAAATGGAAGAGCCTTTTAGCACTTAAGGCTAAAGAGTGCTAATACATTTAAACCTAATAATTAAATAAAAAACCATGAACATCAAACCACTTTCCGACTACCTGGTAGTCAAGGCGGTTACCGAATAGGTGACCAAGTCAGGCATCGTTTTGCCGGATACTATCGCCAAAGAAAGGCCGCAGCAGGGTGAAGTAGTAGCTGTAGGTGAGGGCAAGATGTTGGATAGCGGGCAGCGTGCCCCGATGAGCGTCAAAGTTGGTGATAAGGTGATGTTTCGTAAGTACTCACCGGATGAGGTAAAGATTGAAGGACAGGAATATCTGATCATTAAGGAGTCGGATGTAGTAGCGATAATTAATTAATTCTAAAGTCTAAATTCTAAAGTCTAAAATAATTTAGCAATCAGCCTTTAGCCTTTAGAATTATTTAAAACAATATGTCTAAGCAAATAATATTTGATGAAAAAGCGAGAGCCGCTTTGAAGAGTGGTGTTGATCAGTTGGCTAACGCTGTTAAGGTAACTCTCGGTCCCCGCGGTCGCAATGTTGTTATCGACAAATCTTACGGCTCACCTACCATCACTAAAGATGGCGTGACCGTAGCCAAAGAGATCGAACTGGAAGACAAGTTTGAGAATATTGGTGCTGAGATCATCAAGGAGGTCGCCTCCAAGACCAACGATGTTGCTGGCGATGGCACGACCACAGCGACCGTCTTGGCCCAGGCTATGATTACCGAAGGTTTGAAACTGGTTTCGGCTGGCGTTAGCCCGATCGAGCTCAAGGCGGAGATGGAAGCTAAGACTGCTGAGATCGTGGCCAATTTGAAGTCGGCTAGCATGAAGATCACTACCAAGGAGCAAATGGCTCAAGTTGCTTCGATTAGCGCCAATGATAAGGAGTTGGGCGGTAAGATCGCCGAGGCAATGGATAAGGTTGGTAAGGATGGCGTTGTCACTGTGGAAGAAGGACGATCATTTGGCGTCGAAGTTGAGATCGTCGAAGGTATGCAGTTCGATAAAGGTTATGTTTCGCCATACATGATTACTGATGCGGAAAAGATGCGCGCCGAAGTCGAGGATCCTTTCATTTTGATTACAGATAAGAAAATCAGCTCAGTCCAGGAAGTTTTGCCTCTTTTGGAAAAGCTGTTGCAGCAGGGCAAGAAAGACTTGGTTATTATTGCTGACGATATTGAGGGCGAAGCTATGGGCACGTTCGTGGTCAACAAACTTCGCGGCATCTTCAGCGTCTTGGGCGTCAAAGCACCCGGCTTTGGCGATCGCCGCAGCGCCATGTTGGAAGATATCGCTATTTTGACCGGAGGCCGCGTCATTACCGAAACCGTCGGTTTGAAACTGGAAAATACTCAGATTGAAGACTTAGGTCGTGCTCGCAAGGTTGTCTCGACCAAGGAGAATACTACGATCGTTGACGGCCAGGGCAAAGAAGCAGAAATCAAATCCCGCATCGAACGTATTAAGAAAGAGCTGGAAGCAAGTGATTCTGATTATGATAAGGAAAAATTGCAGGAGCGTTTGGCCAAGCTTTCCGGTGGTGTTGCCGTCATCAAGGTTGGCGCCGCTACCGAGACTGAGATGAAAGAGAAGAAAGACCGTATCGAAGACGCCCTGAATGCCACCCGCGCAGCGGTTGAAGAAGGAATTGTCGCAGGAGGCGGCTTGGCTTTGCCGGTCGCTGGCAAGGCATTTGAAAATCTGCTCGAGGGCAAGCACGCCACCCCAGGCGCGGCTATTATTGAAAAGGCTATACTGGAACCGATCAAGCAGATCGTAGCTAATGCCGGTCGTGACGGTTCGGTCATCCTTTATGAAATCATGACACGCCACAAGGGCGGTAACAATAAGATCGGTTATAACGCTGCCACAAACGAGTTCGGCGACATGATCGAGATGGGTATCGTCGATCCGACCAAGGTGGTCAGAAGCTCGCTTGAGCACGCCGCCTCAGCCGCAGCCATGTTCCTGACTACGGAGGCGGTTATTACTGATAAACCTGAACCGAAGGGCAATAACCATGGCGCAATGCCGAATATGGGTATGGGCGGCGGCATGGGTATGATGTAAAACTAGGTTAACATAAATAAAACAGAGGCGGTTAGTTCCGACCTCTGTTTTGTTTTACTTAAAATACTGGTTTTCCTTAATCGTATTAATAACAAGTTATTTATACATAAAGTAAATTTTAATAATCATTAAAATCACCATTTTAACTATATTATTTAATATTTGCGAAAAAAATGGTATACTATGTGGATAAATACATGGGCTTGAATTGGACCCATAACGCATAATTATTTATAAGATAATCATGCGTTATGTTTGTGTCTGTAAAACATTTGACAGACAAGCATTAGGAGGGTGCATATTATTTTTTTCCCCTTATGCTCAGACTCTACAAATTTCTTGAGAGTAAAATCCAATCGACCGAACTTAAGTTATCGGCCAAGCTTGAGCGCCAACTAACTGACGCCTATTCGTCGCGGCTTTTTACCTTTAATATAATCCTACTAAACCAGCTTTTGGTGGTTTATTCGATATTGGCAGACATATTGAAGTGGTTGATTATATTGACCTTTGATCCCGGAGACTCATTCAATACTTTTTTTAGGCAGCGCGAACTGCGATCTTGTAATTTTTCTTATCATCACTATAAAAGGATTAGGACTAAAATAAGGATATTCTCTATGGCAGGCATTGCGACTATTGTTGCTGTGGCTGTTATGTCTTCCTTGGTTACTAATTTACTTTTTGGAGGAAAACTGCCATCTCGAGCTAGTACTTTAGGTTGGTGGCAAAGCAGCTGGTCTGGTGGCGTTTCAGCGCTTTTAGCTGATCATGCAAACAATAGGGTTGGCTGGGATAAGTTCTTTTCGAAAGACAATAATGTAAACGTCAGTGGCGATGGCAGCGTATTGTCTTTGGGGGTTTCAAGCAGCACCGCGGTTTTTGACTCTGCTAAAGATTTTTTAGGTGGTACAAAATTTGGCACGATTATTGGCCAGTCCAATTTTTTGTCAAAAATAAGTCTTAAGAATAATGTGGCGCAAATATCTTCAGGTTTGGGCCACACTTTGATTTTGAAAAACGATGGCAATCTTTTGGCCTTGGGTAATAATAGCAATGGGCAGGTTGGTGATAATAGTTTGTCTAGCCGTTTTTTTTTAGTACCAGTAATTGGCCTTAGCGGTGTTACCAAAATTGCAGCAGGACAGTATCATTCCTTGGCTTTAAAGTCAGACGGCACGGTCTGGGCCTGGGGTTATAACGCGAACGGTGAAGTTGGAGATAATACGACAGCCGACAAGCTTGTCCCGGCCCAAGTGCTGAACACTGCTGGTAATGGTCCTTTGTCTGATGTTGTAGACATTGCAGCTGGCTACAATTTCTCTTTAGCGCTGAAGTCAGACGGCACGGTCTGGGCCTGGGGTTATAATGCGAACGGACGTTTGGGAGACAATACAGTTACTGATCGCAAGACGCCCGTCCAGGTGCTGGGAGTGTTAGGCAGCAGCACTCTTTCCAATATTATTGCTATTGCTGCCGGTCAAGATCATTCCTTGGCTTTAAAGTCAGACGGCACTGTTTGGGCCTGGGGTTATAATGCGAACGGACGTTTGGGAGATAATACAGCCACTGATCGTAAGACACCTGTTCAAGTATTAGGCCTGGGGGGCAGTGGCCTACTTACGGGAGTTTTGAAGATTTCAGCTGGATACATGCATTCCTTGGCTTTAAAGTCAGACGGCACTGTTTGGGCCTGGGGTTACAATGGCAACGGTCGTTTGGGCGACAACACTACGACTGAGCGCAGAACGCCTGTGCAGGTCTTGGGTGTGGGAGGTAGCGGCGTGCTTACTAATGCGGTTTCTATAGCAGCAGGAAGTGGTCACTCAATTGCACTAATAAGTGGTGGGACTGTTACGGCTTGGGGCAGTAATGGAAATGGACGTTTAGGTGATAAGACAACAACGGAAAGGGCGGCTCCGGTACAGACGATTGATAGTATCGGCACGGGGCAGCTGGGTAATGTGGCAAATGTTTTTGCAGGCGAGGCTTGCACTTTTGCCATCAAGAACGACGGGACTGCCTGGGGATGGGGTTATAATAGTAGCGGACGCTTGAATGACAATACAAATTTCGACAGGACGTTACCCGTTCAAATGGTGGGCTTCGGCGGTTCTACCTATCTTTCTGGTACAGCAAACGTTTATGCAGGCGGCTCATTTTCTTTGGTTAAAAACAGTGGGGGATTGATTTATGGTTGGGGGTATAACGGATACGGTCAAATTGGTGATAATATGTCTGTTACGCCCAGATTGCCGATACAATCACTCGGCCCTCTTGGCACAACAAGCCCGTCAGGTTTTATTACCTTTTCGGCATTTGATCACACCTTGGCAATCAGGAACGATACGACAGTTTGGGCTTGGGGATATAACGAGTATGGATCTTTAGGTGATAAAAGTTTAACCACGCGTTATTTACCCGTGCAGGTTAGCGGGATTAACGGTGTCGGTAATTTATCAGGCGCTATATCCGTGGCCGCTGGAGCAAGGCATTCTCTTGCAGTTTTGAGTGACGGTTCAATCGCTGCTTGGGGGTTTAATAATTTGGGGCAGCTTGGCGATAATTCCATTGTCGATAAAAAGAACCCAGTGCAAGTTCTTGATTATTCTGGTACAAGCACCTTTGCTGGTGCTGCTAGCGTAGCGGCTGGATCGCGCCATTCCTTGGCTCTAAAATCCGATGGCACCGTCTGGGCCTGGGGCTTGAACAGCTCGGGGCAATTGGGTGACAATACTTTTACTGATAAGGCACTACCTGTGCAGGTTGTCGGCTTGAACGGCGTCGGATTTCTGAACGGAGTTTCTTATGTGTCTTCGAGAAATACCCACTCATTAGCTCTAAAATCCGACGGTACGGTCTGGGCTTGGGGGTATAATGGCTCTGGCCAGTTGGGGGACAATACTTCCTCTAATCGTAAAACACCAGTTCAAGTAATTGGTTTTGGTGGTGTGGGTTTTTTAAGTGGAATCATCGCCGTTTCAGCAGGTAATAGTCATTCGCTAGCCCTCAAATCCGATGGAACGGTTTGGGCTTGGGGCGGCAATTGGGTTGGCCAGCTGGGTGATGGTACAATGTCCGGTCGTTATACGCCGGTACAGGTTGCCGGCTTAAGCAATATTGTTGCTATTTCCGCAGGTGGTGATCATTCTTTGGCGCTAAAATCAGACGGCACGGTCTGGGCGTGGGGTGTTAACAGCTCTGGCCAGCTCGGCGACAACACTTTTGTGCCGCATTATGCGCCGGTACAAGTAAAAAACTGGCTTCTGCCGGATGATTATTTATATTTAGGTAACTATTATGTTGCCACAGGTACATACGTTTCATCGGTCGCCGATTTGGGCAAGGTGGCGCATCAATTCCTGTTCCCCAGTCTAACTGCAGTTCTTCCAACCAGCAGTTCGGCTACTATAGATTTGCGAGCAGGTAACACGCCCACGCCAGATAACACATGGCAAGAATGGCAATTGAACAAGGCAGGAACTGATATCTCGATTTTGAATAGTAGTAGGTATGTGCAGTAGAGGATCAATCTGTCCGGCAACGGTTTGTCCACCCCATTCGTTGATAAAATCTCGATCCCTTATGAGTATTATGGCAATAGCGCGCCGGTTGTTTTATTGCATCTTGATGGTACTGGCAATTTAGTCAGTGAGATGCAGGTTGGTGACAGCTCGTTTTCTGGCAATGATGCTTTAAGTTATAATGCCAATGCTTTAGGTTTGGATTACCAAAATGGCAAGGCTAGTCAGGCGCTCCGTTTTGACGGGGTTGATGATTATTTGCAGAGCAACGGATCATTTTACAGTCGGTCAATGCCTAATTTCTCCATGGAGGCATGGATTAATACGGAAAGTGCAAGCGGAACCATTCTGGCCTTGGGCAATGACGCTAGTGGTGGCAAGGGGGCGACAGTCCTTGGTTTGAGTGGTGGCAAGGCCGTAGCAAAATTCCAAAAAGATAATTCTGCAATCGGCTTCGGCCTAGCGACATCTGTCA
>JAAXVE010000116.1 GCA_013335665.1 Candidatus Falkowiibacteriota bacterium | reverse complement strand
CTCGGATCCTTGCCGTTGCCACCATTCGGGACATTCTATGGCGAGTGGGGTTTGATCCATGTCATCGTTTCTCTGTTGCAGGGAGCAGCGCTGCAGCCTGGGTTGTTGCCGATCCTGATTCTATTCCTGTCCGCCATTGGTCTGATCGGTGGGCTTGCCCTATTTGCCATGATCAAGCTTTTTGCAATCTCGATGCTTGGTCAACCGCGTTCAACCCATCATGCGATCAAGCCGGAAAAGGGCGATAATTTTCTGATTATTCCGATTGGCATCCTCGCTGCTGCAGTTGCAGCAGTCGGGTTGTTCGCCCAGCCTTTGGTGGCTCGTTTGAATTATTTTCTGGATTCCGGCAACGGACCGTCTGGCGTAGTTGGTGGTCAGCTCTCATCTTATGCATTATTTATTTTTGCGCTTGCGGCTCTGCTTTTTGCTTATCTGTTCAACCTGGTTTTTGCCCGCAACAAGACTGAGCGCCCTTATCACACCTGGGATTGCGGCCAGCCGATCAATGCCACGATGGAATATACATCGACTGCTTTCGTAGCACCGATACGCTTTTTCTTTATTAATCTGATCAGGAGGACGCGGGTGCTAGCCAGCGAGCCGGTGGTATCGACTAACGCCTGGATCCGCAAATACAGCTACGCTATAAGCATCCATCCGGCTATGAAGGAGACGCTTTACCGGCCTGTCAGCAAATTAGTCTTTGCCTGGGCAGAGAGAGCAAAGGTCGTCCAGAGCGGCCGTATCCAGTACTACATACTCCTCTTGCTCGTCACCCTAATAATCGCCTTAAGCATCGCTTTATGAATATGACACAAATAATTGCAACATTATTGCAGGGCATTACGGTGCTAGCACTGGCGCCCTTCGCCGTCGGCTTAGTGCGCTTCGTTAAGGCGCGCTTGCAGGGTCGCCGCGGAGCTTCACCTCTATTGCCTTACACGACTTTAGCAACGCTTTTCAACAAGGAAATGGTGATTTCGGCTTCAACTTCCTGGGTTTTCAGGGCCGTGCCGTTTGTCGTCTTTTCTTCATCCGCGGCTTTGGCTTTCATTCTCCCATTAGCCTTTAACGGCGGAGCGCTGTCTTTTGCCAGTGATTTTCTGGTGGTTGCCGGTATCTTGATCGTTGGTTCAGCCTTTCTTGTTATGGGCGGTATCGATTCCGGCAGCGCATTCGGAGGCATGGGGTCAAGCCGTGAGCTCACATTGGCTGCTTTGGTCGAGCCGACTGTGATCATGATCTTCTCGGCATTGGCTTTTGTCACAGGCTCTTTCCAGATTGACGGTATGTTTAACGAATCTCTTGTTTTGGCTCATCCTTATCTTGTGCTTTTGATGCTAGCTTTCATTCTGGTGGCGCTGGCTGAGAACGCGCGCTACCCGGTTGATAATCCGGCTACCCATCTGGAGCTCACAATGGTTCATGAAGCGATGGTGCTCGAGTATTCCGGTCGCTATCTGGCTCTGCTGGAGTATGCTTCAGCGATCAAGTTGACCGTCTTTGCGATATTGCTGTCCAACTTTATTTTCCCGGCAGTCTCAGCCGTTACCGGATTCGGTTTTGTCTCAGTTGTCTTATCAATCGTGCTAGCCTTTGCCAAAGTTACGGTTGTGGCGATTCTTTTAGCCTGGCTGGAATCGACTATCGTCAAGATGCGCTTTTACCGCATGTCGGAGTATTTGTCGTTAGCTTTTTTTACGGCACTTTTTGGCATGATGGTTGCACTTTTTGTAAATTCTGCAGGTGCAACGTTCCAGTATTACAGTATATGCGCCGCTTTGGCAGTCTTTTTCGTCGTATTGCTATTCGGTCGCTTGCGGCTCAAAGCTATTTTGCGTTTTTATGCATTGTCGTCGTTGTCCATAGCTGGCATCGCGATCAGCCTAGCATACCTGGCGCCTGATGAGGCAAGCCATCTGTGGTTTTTTGCCATAATCACGGTGGCAGTAAAATCTTTGCTAGTACCTTATGTCATAAGCCGTTCAGAACAACGTTATCGTCAGACTGCCAACTTACAGTCATTTCTGCGTCCAGCTTCCAGCTATTTTCTAGCCGTTATACTTCTTATTGTCGCTTTCTTCTTGGTAAAAAATATTCCTATCATGAATATGGTGGAATGGAACGGCCTGCTTTACGCTTCGGTGGTCTTGCTGACAATCGGTTTGGCCATCATGATCGTGCATCGTAATGTCTTTTCGCAAGTTATTGGTTTGTTGGTTGTTGAAAATGGCATAGCGATCTTCACCTTGACCACAGTCAAATCGCTGCCGCTTTCTATCGAGATTGGCGTTTTTGCCGTTACGGCCATTACAGCCCTGATCTTGTCCATCTTGAATTCGCGAGTGAAGGAATTCTATAATTCCGTCGACACTGAAGAACTACGAAGCTTAACCGAATAAATATGAATATATTAATCATTTTCATCGTTATTGCAATTGCAAGTTTAACACCGCTTGCGATTAAGCAGGAAAAGACAGTTCGCACATCGGCTAGCGCCTTTGCGACAGTTACGGCTTTGCTGGTGTTGTGGACTGTCTGGCCTCAGCTTTTCGGGCGTGCCGCAGTGGTTACCAGCTGGTGGCTCATTGATGGCTTCTCGGCCATGATGGCAAGTTTGGTGGCCATATTGTTTTTTGCAGTCGCACTAGTCAGCCACCGCTACATCGGTCATGAGCGCCACGAGGGGATCATCTCTGACACGGAAGTTAGGGTATACTACTCTTTGCTTAATCTTTTCGTCTTGTCGATGCTGCTTACAGTCATGACTAATAACACCCTAGTACTTTGGCTAGCTCTTGAAAGCACGACATTGTCTTCGACCTTTTTGGTCGGACTTTATAGAAAAAAAACTTCTATAGAGGCGGCTTGGAAATATGTCATCATCTGTTCAACCGGTATAACTCTCGGATTGATTGGCATTTTATTGCTAGGTTATGGCACTAACTCGATTGGCAACCACACCTCAATCTTCCTTTTAAGCAGCCTGACAGCTAATGCTGCGTTGCTACCGGTCAAGTTGGTCAAGTTGGCTTTTGTCTTTTTGTTTATCGGTTTTGGGGCCAAGGTCGGATTCGTACCTACCCACACCTGGCTGCCTGATGCCCACAGCAATGCTCCTTCGCCGATTTCAGCTTTGTTTTCGGGCATTCTTCTGAACGTGGCCTTGTATGCGATCATTAGGTTTCAGTTAATTACCGACCGCGCCTTAGGTTCGCATACCTGGACCAGCACATTCTATTTGATTTTCGGTAGTATGTCGGTACTGCTGCCAGCCTCTTTGCTTTTGATTCAGCGTAACTACAAACGCATGTTGGCATATTCCAGTATTGAACATATGGGATTGATCGCTTTTGGACTTGCTGTGCCGCCGATCGGCACCATTGCCGCTGTCATGCACATGGCAGGTCATACATTGGTCAAGTCATCGTTGTTTTTCGGAGCTGGTGAAATATTACTGCGTCATAAGACTACTCAT
>JAAXVE010000115.1 GCA_013335665.1 Candidatus Falkowiibacteriota bacterium | reverse complement strand
TCATAATCTACATTGTTCAATAGGACTCCTCGCGGCTGAAAATACTGCAATTTATTCTGATACTCATCTGCCTCGATTACTAAATAGTCCGAACGGCTCGACAAACCGGCACCGTTGAATTGCGGCACGTTTGCGCCGACCATGACGTTGGGTTGCAAGCCTGATCGATCCAAAACATAACCTAGCCAAGCCGAAGTGGTGGTCTTGCCATGAGAACCGACCACGGCGATACCGTATTTCTGATTAAAAATCTCGCCCAAGGCGATAGCATATGGAATAGCACGCGTCTTGCCGATAACCGCTTTTGCCAACTCGACGTTAGTCTTGCTATTGTAGGCGGTTGAATAAATGATGAGATTGGCGTCTGAAGGAATATTGGATTCATCAAAACCCTCGTGAATCTTAATGCCAAGGCGATGTAATATCTTGTCGGTCATGAAAGTCTCAGCCACGTCGCTGCCCTCGACTTCAACGCCTTGCGCGGCTAAAAATTGGGCCAGCATAGTCATGCCCACCCCTTTAATACCGATCAGATATGCCTTTTTGACTCGTGATAAATCCATATTCCAATACAGTTAATGGTTTTTCGGATAATTCTTGGGTAAGTTTCTAAGCTGTCCTGACATTTGGCGATGATTTTTATCGCGAATACGGAAGTCTGTGCAGGAAAATTATCGGCAAATGTCAGGGTAAACCTATAAAGTTGTCCGAAAACCCAGGTTAATTAAATCCTTAATATACTGTAGGCGATTATCAAAAACAAGTAAATACAGCTCGTCCAACCTATTAAGCATCTTTCCAGTCCTGACGCACGAGCAATTCATTGGCCCTCTCCGGTTCGGCCATCAAACCTTTGACCACTTTTTCCATGCGCATCGATTGCGAACCTTTGACTAGGGCGACATCGCCAGGCTTCAGGATCGTCTTGACGAAATCAGCAGCTTTGATCGAATCGGGAAAAGAAAAAATATTATCTTTTGATAAACCAGCGGCTTCGGCGGCGAGTGCCGTCTCCTTGGTGCGCTCACCAACAACCACCAGCTTTGTAAACTTATTAGCAACAACAGCCTTGCCAACTTGGCGATGGCCTTCCTGAGTAAAGCTGCCTAACTCCATCATGTCGCCAAGCACGGCGACACGGCTTGCGCCTTTGCGCAAAGGAATCTTACCGACAACCTCCAAGGCCGAAAGGGTTGGTTGTGGCGAGCCGTTATAAGTGTCGTCAACCAGCAACGTGCCGTTCATGCCTGCAATCATCTTCATTCTGCCTTTGGCCGGGTTGAGGTTGCGCAAAGCCTGGGAAATATCTACCAAATTCATGTTGAAAGCCACACCCACAGCGGCTGCAGCCAAAGCCGAGTAAATCGCGCCTGTTCCCAAAACGTTTGGCAAGAGCATGGGAACGGTTGATCCGTCATATGACAATTTAAAACTGACACCGAGCAAAGTTTTCGACTGTTCGCCTTCATTCTCAAAACTGTAAAACAATTCGACTGCCCTGACCATCGCCTTGGCATCAAAGCCGTAAGTCAGGGTTTTGGAGTGACTGTTCTTGCCAATATTGCGACAACGCTCGTCATCATAATTGACAATAGCCCAACCGCTCGACGGCAAAGAAGTAATAAGTCCGCCCTTTTCTTTTTCGATCTTATCTATCGTGCCAAACTGTTCAAGATGCATCGGGCCGATTAAGGTGACTACACCGATTTTTGGTTTAACGAAGCTGGTAAGGTAAGCCATGTCACCAGGTTTGTCGACACCCATCTCTAAAACCAAAATGTCAGGAAAATCCTTATCTATGGACACGATCAGCTTGGCAGCTTTCATAAAGACCTTGAACCAGCCGCTAAGCGAACGGCCTGGTGACTCAACCCCGATGATTGTCAGAGGCAAGCCGATCTCGTTATTATAATTCTTGATGTTCTGCCGGACATTGAATTTGCTCGAAAGTACAGTATAGATCGCTTCCCTGGTCGAAGTCTTGCCAGCGCTACCGGTCACGCCGATGATTTCGGGATCGTATTTATCCAGAATCATCACTGAGAGTTTCTTCAATATATATTGTAATATCTGTTTCTTCATAAAATTTATTTAGCTTCTATTTTCCTTTCTTGCGGAACTTGATAATAATTCAATACGAAATTGGCGATTTCGCCAAACAACGGCACGGCCGAACTTTCGGCAAACTTCGAATCTTTTGGATCGTCAAGGCGCGTAATCATCACGAATTTCGGATCATTGGCAGGCGCATAGCCGACAAAGGTCTGGATCGTATTTCCCTTTTCATAACCTTTGCTAGTTTTGGATGCCACCTGGGCCGTTCCCGTCTTGCCCGCGACGTAATAGCCGGGGACTTTCGCCTTGCTGGCATGGCCGTTTTCAACGGCATTAACAAGCATACCTGTCATTAAACTGGCCGTACGCTTATCAATAACCCGTCTAATCTCAGTAGTCTGCGTCAGACTCTGCTCACCGGTCGGAGAAATGACTGCTTTGACAAGATAGGGTTTGACCAGCATTCCGCCATTAGCCATGACAGCATATGAGGCAGCAACCTGGATTGGCGTAGCCGATATACCTTGGCCAAAAGAAGCGGTAGCTGCATTGATCGGCCTGATTTTCTTACCAGTCAAATTAGCTATATTGCCAGAACTCTCAGTTTCCAGTTCAATTCCGGTCTTTTCACCGAAACCGAATTTTTTTACATAATCGGAAAACACGGCAGGTCCAATCGACTGCATGGCAAAAATAGAACCACAATTCAAGGAATCTTGCAATACTGTGTTAATGGTCGTAATCCCATGAGCACCACGGGTCGCATAATCAGAATTCGATATCGGTTTAGGCCAGCCTTCGATCATCAAGAAGCCCGTATCTTTATAAGTCGTATTCGGACCGACCTTATTTTGATCAACGGCGGCTGCGACTGTTATAGCTTTGAAAGTTGACCCAGGCTCAAACTGGTCAAAAATAACCGGATTGTTATATATATCTATATCTTTGACTTTGCGGTAATTATTGGGGTCATAATCAGGGTAAGCACACATTGCCAAAATAGCACCAGTCTTAGGATCCATAATGACTACACTACCGCCACTGGCACCATGTTTCTTGACCGACTCACCCAAAAGGCGACAGGTTTCATATTGCACTGAACGGTTAATTGTCAAAATCAAATCACTACCGTCCTCGCCGATAACTGTCTGCTTATCACTAACGCTCGAAGTTTCACCCTTCCCAGTGGATTCAATATTAACCTCACCAGCCTTGCCACCCAACTCTTTTTCGAAAAAACCTTCCAATCCGTACCTACCCTGCTTGGTGTCGCCGACAAAACCGACAAAACCCATGATATGTGCGCCAATATTTTTTTCTGGATAATAACGCCCCTGGATCGGCGAATAATCAACCCCCTCCAAACCCATAGCCTTGATGCGCTGAGCATCATCCAATTCTATCTTTGGTTCGATCACTTCGTAAGGGTCGTTCGGCCGCGACAACATGGACACGTATTCGGCT
>JAAXVE010000114.1 GCA_013335665.1 Candidatus Falkowiibacteriota bacterium | reverse complement strand
CGCAACCGAATATACGTAATCACCATTACTGAAGTATATTCTTTCACGGCTTTCATTGCAGAAAAATTCTTGGCTTATGCCTTTTGTGAAATAACCCTTATATTCCTTTGTTTTAACGATTTTTTCAAGATTGTCTGGCAAGCCAGCACAGACTCTCCTGTCAAGTTTGGCGAACTGTTCAAGGGGCAGTCCTTTTACATTCTTTTCCACTCTGACAAGGTCGGAGTTCAGAAAAATTGAAGAGCTCGCAGTGTTGCCGAATGGATTATCAAGCAGTGTTTTTATATTCGGCTTGGTTATTAACTCAGCTTGGTTTGCGCCCCACTCTCCAACACGCGGATAGATAAATGATATTCCCAATTCTTCATTAAAGTATTTGGCAAACGTGTTGTCGTGACCGGTTTTAATGGCGATTTGATTAAGTTTGGCTGCACTTGTTTTCTGACCGAGTTTTTTTAGCGTGTCAAAAGCGGCTTCTGGACGTCCAAGGTAATACCTGATCCCGTCAGCCGGATTCAGATACCAGGCTTTCCCATGGTCATCGGTTTGGATTAAGATTCTCCCTTTATACTTGGCAACTGTCTTGGCATTTCCCTTCTCTAAAGTTGAAGACGGGATTTTTTTCAGCTCTTTATCTGCTATCGGTGTGCCGACTTTGGTTATCATTATGAAGGCCTCTTCTGGCGTACCGAAGTAATACCGTTTAAGATCACTAGGATTGACGTACCAGGCCACTCCGTCGATGCCTTGCGGTAGAAGTATCTTGCCGCTAGATTTTTTGGCTGCACCCGCGGTTATAGAATTATTAATAACATTAACGACTAGCGTCTTCTTTTTGGCGTAAGGTGGCGTTCCAGCAATATCCTTGCACTCACCTTTGCCACAAATGCTTATAAAGTTGGCGCCTAGCACCTCGCCTTTAACCTTAAAACTACCCTTAAAAGTGACTTGTTTCACTACCGCCTCTTCTACGGCCACGCCAGAAATTTGACTGTCAAGATAGCAAGTCTCAGTATTGTAGGTACACTCGTGAATATGAATGGGGACGATATCAATACTTTCACCCAGCTTGATCGTAACCTGATCCCTGATTATCGGGATAAGTTTACCGCCCACTTTTCGGTACCAATTAACATCATCATAAGGACCCATCGCAGCGAAGGTGCTGCGCGGCATGAAGATAATGCCAAGAATCGTCAGTAAAAATAAAACGTTTCTTTTTGTAGCCATAATTTTGATTTATTTATTGCGTAAATAACATTCTTTATATTATAACATAATACATAGAATAAATCAAGCATATCATTTGACAAAATACGTTTTACGTACTTAAATTCAATCACACTTTCGAGTGAATAAATACTGGAGGTAACGCCCGTGAAAAGACTGTTCTTTTTAACTTCCTTGATGGTGCTGCTAACGAATCTAACAGGAACTGCAACGTTTGCTGCCCAAAATTGGTGCGGCGAAGACGAGGTCATCGAGATCATTTCGCCAACAATGGGCTTCAGTCTATCACTGGTGATATGCGGAAGGGCCAACAGCAGTTTGCTGGGATCAGAATTTTGCGTTTCAAGTTTTAACAACAATGAAACGAACCTTCCCATACCTCTTTCGGATCTAC
This sequence comes from Candidatus Falkowiibacteriota bacterium, assembly GCA_013335665.1. Classification (GTDB taxonomy): domain Bacteria; phylum Patescibacteriota; class Patescibacteriia; order Patescibacteriales; family GWE2-39-37; genus JAAXUA01. Next base: position 1,898 of record JAAXVE010000114.1, on the reverse strand, counting down.
GGAAAGCGCTTGAACGGGTTAAGTATCTTGAAAAGAAAGGATATTTCGTAACCGAGATAATCGCAACGGAAACGGAATAGGCCTCAAAGCTCCAGCCCCCTCTCCTAACAAGAGAGGGATTTTTTATTTGAGTAAAGACATAAAAAATGCCCGCGCTTGTTAGCGCGGGCTTGTCAGTTTTAGCGGATTGAAATCACTATTCTTCGGTCACGCTTAGCAGCATACTTTTCATCGGAGTTTCGGACGGTTTAAGGTTAAAGCTCCACTTCCGCTGTTCGCGATCAAATCGCAACTCAGGAATCATAATGCAGCCATTCAGGAGTGGCAATGGTCCTGGCTCGTCTAATGAAACTATTGACGACAAATATTCCATGTTGCGGAGCCACGGGAACATTAAGGCAATTCCTTGCGCCCCGAGTTTAAGTGCATTGTTGCTTTTTAGAGTGCTCAATCCTTTTGAAAGATCATAGCCAGACAGTTCCAGAATTTCATATTTATAATTTCTATCTGGAACAAGCCGGCTTGAAGTGCGAGAAAAATTGCTGTCGGTCAACCGCAAGTCCCAGCCGCAAAAATGGTTCGCATACCGTTTCTTTGTGGCTTCCAAAAGACTGGAAAAGTCGTAATTGGGAACTGTAAACCTGCTTGATTGCAAAACTCTTGCCGAAATTTTAGTCATCCTCTACTTCCTCCTGTTGTTTTTTGCTCTGGCCTTTGCCAGTTTTAAACAGACTTATATATAACCACTATAAATAAAACAAGTCAAGCCGATAGCCTGACTTGTTTTATTTATAGTGATATATTCTATTCTGCGAATTCGGTGGAACTGGCCATTTTCGCCTTTATTAATTCCAGCAACCCGTTAGCACTCGGCGGACATTAAATGTAATTATTTCAACTTAACTACACCTGCCTTAATTCTTTCTATTGTTTTTTCCTTCCCGATCGCTTCTGCCACCTCAAAGGGGCCAGGACTCTTATCGCGTCCTGTCAAAGAGACACGCATCGGCCACAGCACCTCCCCGACGGTCAGCCCAGAGTTTTGGATGTGCGACATCAGAGCCTCCTCGATAGCATATCTGGTCCACTCCTGCTCTGGCACGCGCATCAATACGTCTACTATATCTCCCAGGTTTTTCTTGGCAGCCTCGGCAGTGCTCTTCTTCCAAACTAACAGTTCGCCGGCATATTTAAGTTTAGGTTGAAAAAGGAAATCAGTCAGTTCAACTATTTCATTCAACTTTTTTAGCCTATCCTGCGCCAAACCGACAAAACGCTGCAGATGGCTTTGACTCATTTTTTCACCTGTCAAATTGTTGAGCCATTGGCCTTGCTGTGCTGCCACCAAATTTCCCTCGATCAAATATGGCAAAACCATCTCGGTCAATTCATGTACGGGTAATTTGCGGATGTAATAACCATTCATGTAGTCCAGCTTTTCCAAATCGAACACCGCAGGGCTCGTGCCCATATCTTCAATCTTGAACTGGCTAATAATCTGTTCGACAGACAGCATCTCTTCCTCTCCCTTAGGGTGCCAGCCGAGCAATGAACAAAAATTCAGCAATGCTGCCGGCAGGTAGCCTTTTATGCGGTAATCCTCAACTGCGACATCACCGTGACGCTTTGAAAGCTTGCCTCCTTCTTTATTTAACACGAGAGGAGTATGAATGAATTTTGGTGGCGTCCAGCCGAAGGATTTATATAAGAGTATATTCTTGGGAAAAGATGACAGCCACTCATCACCGCGGACAACGTGGCTGATTTCCATCAGATGGTCATCGATGACATTGGCGAATTGGTATGTTGGCATCCCATCGGCCTTGATCAATACATGATCTTCCAAATTCTCAGCCTTAAAGATTATATCGCCGCGAAGCTCATCATGAGCTGCCACC
>JAAXVE010000113.1 GCA_013335665.1 Candidatus Falkowiibacteriota bacterium | reverse complement strand
TTTCGAATTGCCATTGACTCGAGCCATGCGCTTACGAACGGTCATGGCTTTCGCCCTCGTGCTTATCGTTTTGTCTTTGCCTCTTCGCGGCATATTGATGTACACCTCTGCTGCCGAGGTGGAAAGCAAGGTGTTAAATGCAGTCCGACAGGGAGTTTCCAATCTGGTAGTGGCGGGTAAGGCTACAGCAGGCAAGGATATGGGCACGGCAAGCCAGTCTTTTACTGAGGCACGTTCGAATTTCTTAAAAGCACGAGAAGAGGTGGGCACGATCAATCAGCTCCTTCTTAAGCTGGCAAGCGTTTCTCCTAACGATAAGCTGCGCTTAGCCGGCAACAGCGAAGCCATACTTAAGGCCGCAGAGGCCTCAGCTGCCTTGGGAGAAGATCTGACTACGGTGGCCGGCATTCTGGAGTTTAAGAACGGTTCATCGACTGATGTCGGTGCTGCCTTAACAGAAGGTTCAGCAGTTGCCAAACGCGCAGCTGGTCAGGCACGCGTTTTGTCGCAATCTCTTAACCAGATCAATGAAGATTTGTTGCCTGATGAATATGCTAGAACATTCACGAATTTGCGCGACAAGACTGCTTTCCTAGAAGGAAGTCTGTCCGATCTCTCTGTCTTAGCTGATAGCCTATCTTTATTCCTTGGCGTCAAACAAGACAAGCGTTACCTTCTTATTTTTCAAAATAACGCCGAAGCCCGAGCTACCGGTGGCTTTTTCGGAAGCTATGCTCTTATTGATTTTAGCAAGGGTAAAATCAAAAATATCGAAACGCCAGGTGGTGGCAGTTATGACACGGATGCAGGTCTGCGCGACAGGATAGTCGCGCCGAAGCCTTTACAGCTCATCAGCCCGTTATGGCATTTTTGGGATTCGAACTGGTGGCCCGATTGGCAAGTTTCAGCCAAGAAGATGGCCTGGTTCTACGAAAAGAGTGGCGGACCGACAGTTGACGGCGTTTTAAGCTTTACACCCGCCGTCATGGAGAAGTTGCTAGCAATCACCGGGCCGATTGATATGACGCAAAAATACGGAGTGGTGATCACTTCGGAAAATTTTTGGCTTGAAACACAGAAGTTGGCAGAGCAAAAGCAGGATGTTACTAAAGAGCCGAAGAAGATTATTGGCGACCTCTCCCAGAAATTGGTTGAGGAACTGCCTAAACGCTTAAACCGTGAGACTACGATCAAACTAATCGGGATGTTAGAGAATAGTATCGAAGAAAAACAGATCCTGGTCTATTTTAATAACGACGAGCTGACCTCTGTCGTTAAACGGTTCGGTTGGGGAGGCGAGGTGAAATCTACTAATTGGGATTATCTTTCAGTTATTAACACCAATATCGGCGGTGGCAAAAGTGACCGCAGCATTAATCAAATAGTGAATCATAAGGCGATTCTACAGCCGGACGGATCAATTATTGACGAGCTGCAGATTACCAGGGTTCACAATGGAAGCCCAGGCGAGGTGTTTAGCGGCGTTCGTAATGTCGATTGGATGAGGATTTACGTACCAGCTGGCAGCCAGCTGCTTGAAGCCCGCGGCTTTTCAGATCCTGGCAAGTCTTATTTCAAGCCGCTTGACCCATCATGGCAGAAAGACCCGATGCTTGAAAATGAAGATAAGGCAGTAGCTGATCCTAATTCAGGAACGGTTGTTTATCAAGATTTAGGCAAGACTGTTTTTGGCAATTGGTCCATGATTGACCCTGGAGAGTCTGCAACTATGTACATCCGTTATCGGCTTCCTTTCAGGATAGTCAAGAAGGCTGAGCCGACTACGTTTTTGGAGAAAGCCGAGAAATTCTTAGGACTTGTGCCAGATTCATATTACCCTTATGCCTTATTGACCCAGAAACAGCCGGGCAGTACGGCAACTGACTTTACTTCAAGCTTTTCCATTTTGCCTTCTGACAAAAATCGAGGAAAATTCGATGTTGCTTGGCATTACCCTGAAAACTTGAATACTTCAGGCACTGGCTGGGCAGAGCAGAAGGCATTGAACACCGATCAATATCGTGCTGTCTTTTTGAAAGAATAATACATAAAATACATATGCCAAAACCAAAAAAACCGGAAAATGAAAATTCGGCAGCGGCTAAAAAGAAAAATACAAAAACACCAGCAACTCCAGCACCCCCCGAAGCGGAGTCTAGTTTGGTGAATTTGCATAATTCTGCTGATATCGAGTCCGTTTATGCTGAGGACAGTGGTCTTAGCGAAGCAGAACAGTTTGAAAAATTCGTTGAAGATGAGGAACGCCAGAGTCAGATAGATGCTGGTCTGTCCGAAATATATCATGACGAAAATGGTAATGTATTTGATGTTAAAACTATGGAAATGAAAAAAGGGCACGGACCAGTCTTTCTGTTCTTCCGATCGGTCGGCGTCTTGGCTGTGTTGGCTTTCATTGGCTGGTTCGGTTACCGTTTTTATTTGGCAAAGCAGGCTGAGCAGCCTAGTTCAGTGCAACTAGTTATTGCTGGTGAGTCAGAAGTCCTAGCGGGCAAAGAAGTTACTTATGCCATTAACTACAAGAACTTGGATCAGATTGCAATGGAAAATCTTAACATTGACGTAAAGCTGCCTGACAATTTTATCCTAAGCTCGACTGAACCCGCTGGCAATATTGCGACTACTACTTGGAAAGTCGACCGATTAGACAGTAAGCGCTCTGATCAGATAATCATAAAGGGGCGTTTACTTGGTGAGGTCGGCCAAAACGCAATCGTGTTGGCGAATATGACTTATAAACCAGAAAATTTTTCTTCAAATTTTACTAGAGAGGCAAGTTTTAACACCAAAGTCACTGGGCTTGGTTTGGATTTGACTTTTGACTACCCAAGCACGGCGTTGCTTGGCGACGAGGTGATTGCGTCCATCAAATACAAGGCGCAGGAGGAAAACTACTTGAACGGCTTCCGTATTTCGATTGACCCGATCGATAATGTTGAATTTCTGAATAATGCCGCCGCCACAGGTACGGCCGGCTCCAGTTGGCAGATCGCCCAAGCTTCCACCACTGAACAAGTTCAGGACATCCGTTTGCGTTTCAAAACGAAAGCTAGTGAAAAGCAGGATGTCTTGCTTGTGTTTGACTACACGATTGACGGTCAGAAATATTATACTTTTCTGAAAAAACCAATGACCTTCGAAGTGGTTGATCGGAATCTGAACTTGAACCTGATCATGAACGGATCGCAGAAAGACCAAGGAGTGGATTTCGGCCAGACACTCAACTACTCCATCACCTACGCCAATAAAGGCGAGACCAACATGAAAGACATAGTAATCATGGCAAATTTGGAAAGCGATTTCCTGGATTGGCCAACGCTTTCAGATAAAAGCAATGGACAGGTTGGCAATGGCAAGATCACCTGGAACAAGGACCAGATTCCCGGATTGGCCGATTTGGCTCCTGGCAACGAGGGTGTGATCGATTTTACTATCAAGGTTGCGCCGGCAGGGGAAATTGATCCGGCCAAGAACTATCAGATCAAGAGCTTTGCCCGATTCAGC
>JAAXVE010000024.1:5221-9665 GCA_013335665.1 Candidatus Falkowiibacteriota bacterium | reverse complement strand
GGATAATAACGCCCCTGTATCGGCGAATAATCAACCCCCTCCAAACCCATAGCCTTGATGCGCTGAGCATCATCCAATTCTATCTTTGGTTCGATCACTTCGTAAGGGTCGTTCGGCCGCGACAACATGGACACGTATTCGGCTATAAGTGCATCTTTACGCTTGCGAACTTCCAACTCTTTTGCCGCCGCTTTCAGGGTCTCGCTGGAACTTGTTGCATACTCGCTGAAAGCCAAGTCATTCTCCACGTCTTTTTCAATAAAAGGCTGATCTATGACACTGAACAATCCCTCAGCAACTGCTTGTGGGTTCTTGATAGCATTGGGTCTGGCATAAAGAGTAGCAAAATCTTTGTTTGTCGCCAGCGGAAAAAGTTCATTATCACTGCTCCACTCTTGGTTGTCTTGTATAAAAATACGGCCGCGTTGTGGCTCGACTTTGCTCATGCTCTGCTGCTGGCGCTTGGCCATATCCATGTAATGGTCATACTTACGCACTTGAAGATCATACAGTTTGACTATGGTTGCAGCCCCAATAACAAAAATAACCGCCATTAACAAATTAATGCGATTATTCTCATATTTCTGTGGATTTTGCTTGCGGGTACGGATTGACATTGGGGAGCGCTACCCACGCTATTTCATGGCCACGGCCGGATTGACATTAATATACTTAATCTGGTCAACTTTAACCATCTGCAAATCATTGATGCGCGGGGTATTATTGATTAATGATCCTTTTGACATTACCTTGACTTCCAACTGGTTAATTTCCGTCCTGACATTTTTCGCCCGTCTGCGTTCATCCAAGAGCATGTAGTTCTTAATCGATAGGTCGTTAACACCGATCAGATATGCAATAGAACAGACAATGAAAGACGCAAAAAGTATCCGGTTGTAAATTGCCAGTTTCTGCAATCTGGCTGTATGGTTTTTGCTAATGGAGCGAGACATTGTTTTGTTTTTATAGTTTGATTGCAGCTCGCAGCTTGGCGCTGCGGGCGCGGGGATTTTCTTCGATCTCGCCTTCTGTCGGCAAGACCGGTTTTTTGGTCAGGACTTTCAAACTTGCCCGATGATCGCAGCTGCAGACAGGAAATGTCGGCGGGCAGATGCAATCAATCGCTTCATCTCGAAAAAACTGCTTAACTATCCTGTCTTCAAGGCTGTGATAGCTGACCACCACGATGCGACCGCCCGGTTTTAAGCGGGTCAGGCTGTCCTTCAAGGCCTTTTTCAAACTTCCAAGTTCATCGTTAGTAGCGATGCGCAAGGCCTGAAAAGTGCGGGTGGCAAAATGCTTTTGGCCGTGCTGGAATCTAGCCGGCACGGCTTGGGCAAGAATGTCTAAGAGCTGACCTGTGGTCGTAATACGCCCCTCGGCGCGTTTGGCCACGATCGTCTTGGCAATTTTTTTTGCGAGCGGCTCTTCGCCGTATTCGCGTAAGATTCTTTCAATCTCTTTTTCTGACCAAGTGTTGACAATCCCCTCGGTAGTTTCGACGCTCCTCTCTTCGCCGCCGAAACCCATATCGAGCGGACTGTCCATCTGGAAAGAAAAACCTCTTTCCCGGTCCACGAGCTGGGCTGAGGACAATCCTAAGTCCAGCACCAAACCGTCAAAATATGTGATCTGATCCAACCAGCTCTCTCTTTCTGGTTGCATCATTATTTTGCTAAAATTGTCATGGATCACTTCTATATTATCGATCCCTTCCTCATTCTTCAGTTTCTCTGCCTGCTTATGGGCGAGCGGATCCAAGTCGAATCCGACAACCTTCCCCGGATAGCAAGCTTTAGCAATCGCTCGACTATATCCGCCACCACCGAAAGTTCCGTCTATAAAATTTTCTCCTTTCATCGGTTTGAGCCACTCCATCACTTCCTCTAGCATCACCGGTACATGGTATTCATACATATCAGATTTCTAATTCGCCCATCGCCTCGGCAATATCGCTGCTCTTAGCCTCAGTGCTTGCCTTATAAGCTTCCCACAAAGATTCGTCCCAGATTTCCAAGCGATCGAATAAGCCTGCAACCACCGCCGCCTTATTCAGCGTGGCGAAGGTGCGCAGATAAGCCGGCAAAACAATTCTGCCTTGGCTGTCAAACTCTACCTCCATCGCTCCGGCCAGAATCATACGGGCAAAAGCGCGGCTGTTCGTCTTGCTAATCGGCAGAGCTGCCAATTTCTTGGCTAGCGTCTCCCACTCCTGCTTGGGATAAAGGACTAAACAATTATCTAAACCTTTGGTAACGACCGCTCCTCCTTCTAACTGCGCGCGAAACTTGGCCGGTATTGCTAACCGCCCCTTCGCGTCCAAATTATGCTTGTATTCTCCGATAAACATTAGATTGAGGTTAGGCCGCTTTAAGGTCTAAGAGGAGTTCGGCTAATTACTTAGCCATCCTCCTTCTATGCCTTATGGCAAGGCAGACAAGCATGGGTAACGGGCTAGGTTGGCGTGGGCGGGAGAATGTTCTCCACTTTTCCCCACTTTTCACCATTACACCTTCATTCTACACCACCAACCCCACACCGTCAACCACTTTTATTCTCTTTTTCAAAAATATAATACGGCTATTTTTAGCCAAAAAAGAAAAACAAAAACCACCATGTAAATGGTGGTGGGGATTTTTTCCTAGAATTTTGTTAACAAGTACTGATTTTATCCACAGATAATCGCAATAACCATCTTAACTCGCTTTCAAGCATCGACAACTAAAGGTGATCGGATTAACAGTCGCTATAAAACCCTCTTCTTTATTATGATATCAGGGTCACTGGCGTATTTCGGTAAGACCAGATCATCAGGTTCGCCTGGCAAATTCGGTTCTGTGCCAACAACAGGAATACCTAAGGCAAAAGACAGAGCGTTAGCCGTAACAATGCCAATACGTAGAGCCGTAAAACTTTCGCCTCGATTGTGGACCAATATCTGATTTAAGTCGTTCAAACTATAACCAGCGCCGTCTAAAAGGCGCTCAATGGCCGGTATAAGCTCTTCAGCTTGGCGGCGGCGAGCTGGCAAGCTTTCGCACGCCACCTCATCGGAATCATCCTGCAAAGAGACCCTAAGCAAATCACTATCAGTTGTATTTATTTCCAAGATTAACATAATGTTATCTAAACAGAATTAAAAAGAATAAGCAAGAAAAGCCCTCTGATAATTCATCAGAGGGCTTTTCGTTCGTCCTTCTAAAATATATTAGAAAAACATAGTCATCATCTTTCCAGCGATGCGCAAACGTTTGAACTTGCGCTTATTTGACTGCTGTGACTCTGCAGCTTCTTGATAGACCTTCAAAATGTTATCAGTAATATCTTTCCAGTTGTAATTCTCTAGGACGTGCTGTCTGTTTTTGCGCCGGCTTTGATCAACTTTCTCGCCAGCTGGTAATAAATCAGAAAGCATCTGGCGCAAGTCGCGTATACTCTTACTCTTGAATGTGAAGCCTGATTCAGATAAAGCCTCGAGGTTTTCCGGAATGTCGCTGACTAACACTGCCAATTCATAAGCCATGGCTTCAAGCAAGGCGATTGATAAGCCTTCCGATTCTGACGGCTGTACAAAAAGGTAGGCGTGGCTGAACAACTGTTGGAGTGCTGCCCCGGTCTGATTTCCGGTAAAAATTATACGAGGGTCATTCACTGCCAGCCCATGTATCTGCCTGACATAACTATTGGTAAAGGCACTGTCGCCAACGATGACCAACTTCTTATCTGTCTCGATCTTCTTAAAAGCTTCTATTAAGTAATGTACACCCTTGTGCTTAACTAGGCGGGAGACGACCAAAATATACTCGCGAGGTTCAAGTTCCCACTGTGCCAAGGTGTCACTCTCCGTAACAGGCGACACGGCGACCCCATTGGGTATGTAATGGACTGCCTTGCGATACTGCTTTTCAGCATAAGCCTTCAACGTTCTAGAGACAACGATCGCACGATCTGATAACTTACAGCAGACCAGTTCGCCGAATTTCAAATACATCTTAGCGAAGCCGCCCCATTTCTGATGCATATAGCATTGCGTATGAAAGGTGGCCACCACCGGCGTCTGGGGCTTAAGTACCTTGATCAGCCAAATCAGCGATGAAGGGCCAATTGAATGGAAATGTACGACATCTACATCGCGGCGTACTACGTCTAGACAGGCTAGAAAAGTGTGAGTGATCGCATCAAGGTGCTTGGTGCCTATACTCTTAATGCTTATCAAGTTCACCCCTTTATAGGACGCGAGATCAGCCGGCGTGTAGTTAGGCCTGGTATAGACATATACCTCGTGGCCGCGTTCTGCCAGATTGGTCGCCAAATCTTCGACGTGTCTCTCGACGCCGCCGAATCTGGCTGGTATTCCCTTTTGTCCAATGATTGCTATTCTCATGGGGTGATTCTTAGTTAATATTTTTTTATTGCTTAGTTACGACGATCGGGTTGGTATTAA
>JAAXVE010000024.1:0-5211 GCA_013335665.1 Candidatus Falkowiibacteriota bacterium | reverse complement strand
CTGACGTCGCCATCTTTGCCGAAATTGTACCCGTAAATATAGATAACACCTGTAACCTGGTCAAGTTCTTTGACGTACTCGACGCGCCTTACAATCTTGCGGATAGATACCGGGCCAAAGTTGGCTTCATTGCTGGTGAATTCTCCAGTTGTTACCGTTACGTAACCGTAATGGTAGGTGTCCAATATCTTCACGCGGATTTCCTGGCCGTCCTCTGTCGGATAAACACCGAGGACTTGGACTTTTGGAGTGATTACAGTATGGGCTTCGTCAGCGTATTTATAAGTAATCACATTTTCCTTAGGATTGATCGAGAAGCCGTAGCCTCGAATCGTCAAGACGCTCGTATCAAGATTAATGCTGGCCTCGGTTATGGTTGGGTGTACGGCCAAGAACTGTTGGGCATTATCCTGCCAGCGATCATAACCAAGATTGATAGAAGAATACTTGTTAGATATGGCCAAAGGAGCTGTAAGAGTTATGGTAGCTCCCGTCTCTCCGACGGTAACGGATGTTGGCTTAACCTCTATTTTTTCATTCGTCGTCAAGTTAAAGAATACCTTGACCAGATTTTCATTGCCGCCGACGCCCAATGCCGTAATGGTCATGGTCTGGCCGGGCTGTACCGGATCAGGATTGATCGTTTGGATCTTAGGGATTATTTCAAGCGGCATGTAATTCGACTTCTGCCCATTCGCTATGACTGCGATAAATCCTGTCTGGATGTTATCCGGCAAAGTGATTGGGAAAGTAGTTCCGGTCTTATCTAAAGTATTCGCATCGACTGGCATCGTGACGCGCTGACCGTAAACCTGATATTCGACTGCCAGTGTTGAGCTGGTGCCGTTATTGATGCCTTCAACCTTCAATGTAATCTTCTCGCCTGGCTGGGCTGCGGGCAAGCTCTCTCCTGTCTGAGCCGAAAAGCGACGGTTCTTTGTAGTGACAGTGGTTAATTTCGGTTTGGCATTATATGAAAGCGCCGAACTCAAATCTGAGGCAACACCATCTACAGTGACGGTCACCTTAGCCGTATTGGCGTTCTTAAGGGCCGCAACCTCAATCAGCTCATCCTGTTCGTATATGCCGACAAGCTTGGCGCCGACAGTGCCGATTGCCTTGCCTGCATCATTCCAATAAGTGACAACAGGGTTCCTGGCAATGCCTTTGCCGTAAATCATCATCTTGTCACCGACTTGGTCGTAGCCTCTCTGGCTCCAGACCATCTTATAGATAACTGGCTTAATTTTATAGCTTACGGAAGTTGTTCGATTTTCTGTACTTTTTCCAGCCGTATTTGCAAAAGATGTTTGCAAGAAGAGTTGTCCGGAAACGACACCTGTAGGCAATTTGGCTGTTACGTATGACAATTGTGAATCAAATCTTTCTGGCTTGAGCCACTTGTCCCAGATCTTTCCCTTATCGTCGATTACCTTAACGACCACGAAACTTGCATCAGGTACCGGGCTAAAGCCGCTAACATGCATTGATATTTCCTGATCAGAACGCAGCATTGAAGGATACAGCTCGATTATTTTAGGGGTTACGTTGTAGTTGAATTGGCCAACCATCTGATCCTTGATATAAACCTTACCGACACCGGAGAAGGTCTGCCGATACATGCTGATATAAGCGGTGGCGCCGGTAATGCTATCCACCGTAAAGCGCTTCGTTGTCGGCTGGCCGGTCTTCTCATCATAATATGGTAATTCGACCTGAATATCGCTCTCTGTCAGATAAGACAAGCTTGAGAAGCTCAATGCTTTCTTAACATCTCCGATCGAACCCTTAACTTCTGTTGTATTCAATTTTGTTGACAACTCGACCAATGACATACCGTCAAAGTATATGGTTGAACCGTCAGGCATATCTCCAAAAGCCATAACCATCAATTCACCCTCTCCGGCCGTTATCTCTGGCGTCAATATCTGGTTATATTCTTTCCAGTCAGTCGTCAATGTCTGTTCAAATAAAGGAGTTCGGACCGAAAAGTCGCTAGAACTCTCAAGATAGACTGACATCTTATTTGCTACGCTAGACTTAGCATAATAGCGTAACCAATATTTCTTGCCTGGTTCAGTATAAAAAGCGTTGGAGTTGGAACCGACCAACCCGGCACTGACTCTGCTTCCGGGGGTGCCGGTTGCCTCAATAGCCACCGAATATGATCCCTGTCCAAAAGCCGCCTCATATGAGCGATATAATGTATATTGTCTTGATGCGCCTGACTGCCAGATGCCCCAGTAGGTAAAAAGGTCTGTTTCAAAACTAGCGCCGCGGAGCAAATTGCTGCCATTGGCTGGCCTATAAGGCACTGGAGCAGCCGCTTTGGCTGGCATGGCGGGCATTGACTGGGCAAAAGTAGTGAAAATCGTTGTGATCACCACCAACGCCGAGATTGCCTTCATGATTCTCGATTGTTTAGCACGGGTCGTGTAGGACGACATAGATTTTACTTAACAAATTAGATGTTTCATTAAAACAGTATACATTAATACATTTTTAAGTAATTGTCAAGGGCTTTTACTGTTATTTACACATTTTTGTTTAATATTAGCAAAATATATTATACTTATTTTCAGTATATTTGCGCAATATTTTGGTAATATATATCAGCTTCAAAGAGTAAGGCAGACAGTCTTGCTTGTGCGCTTAGGTGCGTAAAATCGGCTTGTAAAAGACGGGTTATCTGCAAATTAAGGTCATTTATATCTCCTGCTTTAAAGATAAAACCGTTCTCCCCTGCCTTAACCATCTCAGGGAGCCCACCTAGATTGGAGACCAGCAAAGGCCTTCCGGCAGCCAAGGCTTCAATCAGGCTGTAGGGCATATTCTCAGGCCAGCGGGCTGGTAAAACAACTGCCAAGGCATTCTTAATCAGGTCCGACAAATCTTCACCTGTTTGGAAGCCAAGGAGCTCGACGCGGTCGGCAACCTTTAGCCTCTCAATTTGGGCCGATAATTCGGCTTTTTGCGGCCCCTGCCCTGCGATCTTCAACTTCAGATCTTCTGGCCAGGAAACGGAAGAGGAAATCAAATCAGCCAGCCCCTTTTCCGGAGCTAAGCGCCCGAAATAGAATAAATACTTTTCTTGAGGAGGCAAATTGGATGCGGATGAAAGACGCTCAAACTCGCTGTCACTCAAGAAGTTGTGCAGCACCTTGATCCTATCTTTTGGCAATCCAAACTTCTCGGCCACCTTGGCCATGTGGAGACTTGGGGCGATAAAAACATCTACCTGATCGTAATATTTCATGACATGCCGATTTAGCCATAGTTCAAGAGCTGATAAAAGGCTCTTGGCATATGAATTCTTGACGCAAGCATAACGGACGCAGTTGTAATAACGTCCGCCACGGCAGCGCTCGCAGGGGCTGCCCTGCGTAAACATCTGGGCATTGGGACAAAAAAGGTCATAAGCATGCAAAGTCATAACTACGCGGATGCCGTTTTTCTTCAGGACCCTGATTATGGCCGGTGTCAATTGATGGTTGATATTATGCAAATGGGCCACTTCTGGGCGTTCGTCTTTGACCAATTTTTTAAGACGGCGGACAGCGTCCCAATTGTGAAAAAATTTAAAAATATTCTTCAGGCTAAACTTCTCCAAATCAACCGGCTTAATGAAATAATCCTCGTGTGAAGCTCTGGTATTGGCCGGATCTTGCATCGAAAACGGAATGACTTCATGATTATTGTCAGTCAGCAATTTGGACAACTCAAAAACGTGGCGTTCGGAGCCGCCTTTCAAGTAGTAAAATTTATTGACCAAAAGGATTTTCATGATTGATTTTGCAAATTTTTTAGATCATTTCATGGGTTCGGTATGGCATGCATCGGTTAAGACACTTTCTTTATCAGCTTATGGTAAGCCACCCAAGATAAGACGCGGAAAGGATGGCGGCGCATCTCGCCGCGGATAGTACAGATGATCCACGACTCGCTTATTCCTTCCTTTTCCATTTTCTGCCTTACGGCTCGAGCCTGACTTGCCAGCCAGATCTGCTGAAGCGGTGCTTCGCCCAAGTTGCCCATCGGCAGATTAATCAGATTGCTTGGAAATATTTGCCCGCTCGGATCAATGAATAAAGAATCGACGCCAGCACCTGATGGCAGCAAGCGTTCGCTTTGTCGAGCGTAATGCAACAAACCGTAATCATAAAAGGCACGCAGCCACTTTTTCGGTGAAACGCTTGCGAGCTCGCCCTTGATCAGCCTGAGCAGGTCGCGTTCGACGACTTCCTGCTTAGTTACGCGATTTGTCTCTTTTTGGAAATAGATATCGGAGTTCTGCACCAGGGCTAACGCCATTTCGATACCGAGCTTGCGCGACAAGGCGTAAACCGGATAAAGCGAATCGGCATTGTCGTCCATGATCGTAAAGCTTAAGCCAAGATTCTTGACGCCTATCTCTTTGAGCATGCTTATCGTGGCGATAGCGTTTTCGTAGATTCCAGGGATACCACGCACCTTGTCGTGAACACCACCAAGGCCGTCGATCGATATGCGTACGCCGACTGTCGGATCAATCGCCAGCACCTTTTGCATGCGCTCTTTAATCAGCTCCGTAGCCAAGCCGTTAGAAGAAATGATAATTTGCGCTTTCGGAGCAGCCTTCTTCACGGCGGCAACCACAGCGGTGATATCGGAATGCAAGAAAGGCTCACCACCGGTCAAATTGACGTATTTCAAGGACGGAGCCAGATTGCGGAAATATTCAACAGGCATCTCTGACGGATTTTGCTCCTGCCAGATATTACACATAGCACAACGCGAATTGCAACGATACGTGATGGCAATCGTCGCGTCGATCGGAGTCCTGGTTTTGATTTTGTTTTTCATAATATTTTTCTTAAATCTAAATTAAATTCTAATTTTGAATTTTGAATTTCGATTGAATGATTAATTTTTTAATGTTTAAAATATTCATCATTCGAAATTGATTCAAAATTCATAATTAAAAATTCATAATTATTTCGAATAGTGCTCAAAAAGACTTATCTTGATCGCGTGCATCATAACGATTAAACGCGTTCTAAGCTTACGTTCTGGCCAGTGCTTCTTTAAAAAGTATTCCAGATTATCTTTTTCCCAACGCATCTTCCCTATCGTCCTGCGTCCGCCAGAAGAGTGCCCGTGATAATGCACCACTTCTGCACTAGGCAGATATGAAACTTGCCAGCCAGCGTCTTTAGCGCGATGGCAAAAATC
>JAAXVE010000023.1 GCA_013335665.1 Candidatus Falkowiibacteriota bacterium | reverse complement strand
CAGCCTCCTGCAATGGAGAAACTTCTATCCTATAAGCGACTCTAGTTAACCCCTTGTCAACTGCTAAACCATCAGCAGGTCCGTTATGATACATTACTTCAATCGGATCAGAATTATTAAAGCCCTCCCATAAATTATTACCGAACCAGTCATTATTACTCAAAGTTGTATCCTCAGAAGTTATGCCAAAGTGTCCATAGGTCCACTCCTGGTCCAAAGTATTTTCAGGTGATTGCCAAGGTAATGGACTGGTTGTTGTACCATTGATAAATGAGTCAATATCAGAACCAGAGTTGCTAGTCAAATTCTGATTTTGTTCAACTGTTACTGAATAACCATCATCGGCATTAGTGATAACGCTTAACTCTTGAGCAATAACACTGGACGAGCTAACAGTCAAAAGCCCGAACTCCAATGAAAAAGTTGCTGATGTTAATGTCGTGTCCGCGCCATTAACATTAGTTGATGTGGCAACAGGTGAAATATTAAAAGTTAAGGAAGCGGAAACGCTTGCCGAAACGCTGACCGTATCCACTACGGCAACCATTGCCACTGCACTTTCCTTAACCGTTCCTAAGGAATCATTTGTTGATGTATATATAGCATAACTGCCTGTCACGCTTGGATTAGTAACATTTTGCATTGACAAAATACTAGTCGTGGCAGGAATAGGGTTAATTGCTACACAGCGTGCTGTTGATGTGCCAGTCGACATAAAGCCTACGTCAGATATCATGTCAACCGGACATGTTAAACCTGCACTATTGATGCCTGATGCAAAGTCTGTCGGTAAAATGACATCAATATAATCTCCTGGCAACAAAGACTGATGAAAAATAAAACTAATCGAATGACTTGTTGTTGCTCCGGGGCTAGAACTGCCTAAAACATCCCTGACGCTGCCTAATGAAGCGGCATTGGCCGTACCAGCTAAGCCTTGAGCCATAACCATGACTAGTATCACTTTAGCGTAGAAAGCTTTTTTTAAAGGGTGCATAATTTTATGTTTATTTTTATGTTTATTTTACTTTTTTACTATTGGAAAAGTTATATCTATTTGTGTACCGACTTTCTCAATAGAGTCCACTGTTATTTTTCCTCCCTGCATCTCGACCAACTGTTTAGTAATCCATAGTCCTAATCCTGTGCCAGTAATTTTTGCTGTTTCCTCTGTTTGTATCCTATAAAACTTTTCAAATAAACGCGACCTTGCTTCTGTTGACATGCCCAGCCCGGTATCTTTAACCTTGATTTCAAGAAATTTGTCATCTTTTTCATTGGTGAACACTTCAACTCCGCCCTTTAGCGTGTATTTAATCGCATTACCTATTACATTTATCAGTATTTGCTTAAATTTATCTGTATCAACGCTAACCAGTGGCGATTCACCCTTATGAGGTTTGAATGATAGTGACAAATTTTTCTGCTTTGCCTGAATTGATAGCTCAGAAATAACCTCATTAATTATTTTGTTAATCTCCATCGGTTTTGACTCCAGTTTCATCCGCCCCTGTTCAATGCGGCTGACATTCAATAAATCATCCACCAATACCGCCAAGCGATCAGCTGAAGACATAACAATTTTAAGACTATCTTTAGCTTTATCACTAATTGGGCCCATGTCTCCATCTAAAATCATTGAAACATAACCCTTAATTCCTGTAACGGGAGTACGTAATTCGTGGGATGCTACAGAAATAAATTCATCCTTCATCTGGTCAATCTCCTTGATTTTGCGATATAAAGCCGCGTATTCAAATAAGCGCGTATTGTTAGCCAAAAGCAAAATTATAATAACCACTGTCAATAGCAATACTACGTAAGAGCGGACCAAGATCTGCTTTGTCAAAGCATCCATCTCTGCTACGGAGATCTTTAGAGAAAGCACCGCATGCTTAGCTCCTAAGCCATCCTTAATAGGCATTACAACTGACCAATAGCGAACAGCCTTCTGACTAAAATCAACCTTGTTATCTATTGAATTATTTGAGCCTGAAGTTGTCAGAAAGGCAACCGGCTGATCTTGCCTCCAAGCAATAATGTTAACCATGTCGCGTGAGACGCGACCAATGGCTTTTGCATCCAAACTTGCAACCACTTTGAAATCCTCACCCGCTGGTTCAAGTAAATCAATTGACACAACTTCATTGTTGTAACCATTGATTTTTTCTATACGTTCCTGCAATTTATTAGGGTTGTCCAATGAATCAATAATTCCTGCATTCACCGCATCTCCGATGGAAATGGCCTTGCTTTGCAAGTCGCGATCTATGGCAGACTGAAAGGAGCGAGCAAAAATAACAGTATTGGCAATAATGGCTAGTGGAATAAATATAATAAGTACTAGCGAATATACTATCTGGTAATTTTTCCTAATGAATTGCAGTTTATCTTGCGTTGCCATATCTTAGTTTAAAGAAATATTTTTCTTGCTGCGAAGATAAAGGAATGCCAAGCCAGCGATCAGCAAAGTAAGGAAGGAACCGGCAACTGCATACCAAATAATCATGTTATTTGGCTGATCATAAACATTAACATTGGCCTGCAATAAATCGTCTTGGCTGATAGCGCGTGCTTCGTTAACGAAAAATGAAAATGGGGCTGATTTTGATTCGACTTTTCCGTCTTGGTCGTTCAAGACGACATAAGCCTCATGTTTTCCACTTGTCAGTTGCTTGTCGAAGTCATACCTCCAATTGCCATTCTTATCGCTCTGCACTGTAAGCACAATCGGCAGTGGGCTATAAAGATAAACGGTAACCAAAGTGTTTGGTTTAGCTTTCCCCTCCAAAACCATAACGGAAGAAGATGCGCTAGAAAAGTTTTTTGTAACTTTTTCAACTTTCAAACCCGTTAAATCTGTTTTTCCGCTAAATTTCGGCTGGTCAACATTCTTTTTTTCTAAAATCACCCTATCAATTGGCTGCAATTGACCTGCCAAAAGGCCTGTCCCCAAAGGATTATGCCCAGATTTAACCTCTTCTCCATCTGAATATCCATCCTTATCACTATCTGGATCATTTTTGTCTGTACCCAACCTTTTTTCCAAATCATCAGACAAACCATCAGAGTCAGAATCAATTACCAAAACTGCGGCAACCATATTCTCTCTTGATGCAGCTACCCTGTCCGTGGGTAAAACTGAGAAATTGGTCTTTTCTTTACTTAAAACTATTGGCAAAATCGGCCAGATGTCTTGAGTCTTTTCGCTTTGCAGAGTTTCAACAACCACGTTATTGCTATTAACCGACATGGTCTTGCCATCATTGTCATTCATTACAGAAAAATCTTTACCGATCATATTTTCAATCTCTTTGTTTGCACTGTTTACTGTCTTTGCAGGAACAAAGCTGCCTAAAATAACCGTATTGACTATCTCTATACATTTTTCCTCAGAAAGATGCTGGCACACCTCTGGTCGGCCGAAGTGAGCCAAAAAAATATTCATGCACTCCTCCTTAGAGGTCGCAGCCGCTTTGCCACAGGCGCTTTTCGCATTCTGCTCCATCTTGTAAAGCTCACACTGCAAAGGCTTTACAATGCCTAGCTGGGCGCAGCTTTGAGGTACAGAACCCTCTCCTTGCGTCTTAAGGACATTATTTGTTGACGGTGCTACTGCCACATTAGCAGTAGTCTTAACTTGGTTATTTATTGTTTCGTTTTTCGCCAAAACCGGTTTTTCATCAACCTTGCTGATATTTATTTCCGTTACTGTCGAAATCAGCTCTGACGGCTTGGCTGCTGCAGTTGCTGTCGGAGTAATCTTTTCCGGTATTAAGGCTACGGAAGTAGTTGCGGGAGTGGCAACTACTGGCTTTGCCACCTGAATATTTGTCGTGCTAGCAACAATTTTAGTTTCGTTAATCGACTTATTAACGGTAAAAGCAATGCTATTTCCTAAAAACTTACCTCCTGACAAATTGTAAGCTTCACTCGCCATCAAATAATTCCCATCCTGAAGAGAAGTAGCATCCACACCATAAAGCCACAAACCTTGAGTCTGATCATAAGTCCCGTTATAAGAAGCAAGTAAAGTGCTACTTTTATAAAGACGGAAAATGACATTTTTTGTTTCTCCTGTAGTTTTCGCAACTAGCTCCAGTTTAACACCTGCAACACCCCCAGCCAGACCGTTGATCCATGATTTTACAGACAAAATTGAAGATGAGGTTGCATTTTGACTAATAGAAGTCGAAGCTACTGAGCTAGTGGAGTGATTTGTAGCTATCGCTGACAAAACACGTATATAAGTATAATTTGTATTAACTAACTGCCCACCTGTGGTTTTCATTGAACCCACGACAGAGTAATCACCTGGTTGCATACCCGCCGGGTTGAATGTTGCTTTATAAATTACATAGCTAGGGTTATCAATTTTTTGAGCAGCAACTTGATATGTCTGGTCTAATTTTTTAAAAATAAAGCTGGCTGATTCGATGGGTTGGTTAACTCTCAAATAAAAATCTACTTGTGATGACAGAGTTGAACTTGGATGTTCTAGTATTGTGCCCTGAACTGGCATTGGTGCCGTAGTTTCAGTACTTGCAACTGCTTCTGCAACAGCATTTTTTACTACAACCCTTCCAATGATAGCTGAATTCTCATTGCTAATATTTAATGGGTTTACAGCAATTGCTTTTAAACCGTATACCCCGTCCGAAACACTTGTTGTATCCCAACTCATCTCAGCCACATTGCCTGAATTACTCATGGCCGTTGCAATATCATGGCCAATATTTGATGAGTCAAAATATTTAAATTTAACTACGGTTGAAGGAATGTTTGTACTTACCTTTAAGTTAACAACACCTGCGACCTGAGTATTAGCAGTTGGTGACAGCCAGGACAAACTTAATGACGGGGTGGTAATATTTTCAGTCGGGACTGTTGTCGTCGGGACTGTTGTCGTTGAAGTATTCGTTATTGATCCAGGCGATACGGTTGAATCAATTTGAAAACTAGACAAGTTGCTAAAAACCTCGGCATTAGATACAACGGTCCTGGCCCTAACAAAATAGGTTCCTGCAGTAAATTCTGATAGAGGAATTTCTGCTCCATAAAAATACTGCATGTTTGGAATGCCTGGCCGCGCTATGAAAACAGAAAAAACTTCCGGTTGTTTGCTAATTTCAAAGTAAACGGCGCTAGTCATTGACGTGCTTTGAACGGTCATTCTGACTGTATCTGCAGTAACCGAGACTGAAGGAGCTGAAATTCCAAAATCTGAATTGTATGCCGCTAAAATTTCACCTTGCGGAAACAATAAAAATACCGCCTGGCAGATAATGACTGCGGCGGTAACGGCTTTTTTGGCCAATAAAAAATTGGCGAAAATAGGGGTACGCATGGGGTTGGTTTTTATTTTTGTTTTTTGATTTTGTAATTCCAGTATAGCACAAATTTTTAAAAAAATCAAGATCTATTTTTTGCCAAAATTAAAGAAGTCTGCTAAATTCAAAAGTATTAAATCAATCCAAATTAACATATGCCACTATCGATCGGAATTGTTGGACTTCCCAATGTTGGAAAATCAACGCTCTTTAATGCACTAACTCAAAATGGAGCAGAAGCAGCCAATTACCCCTTTTGCACAATCGAGCCAAATGTCGGTTTAGTAAAAGTTCCTGATGAGCGTCTTCAAAAACTGTCAGATATTTCAAAATCTGAAAAAATAATTCCGACTATCATAGAATTTGTTGACATTGCAGGAATTGTTAAAGACGCACACAAAGGAGAGGGTTTAGGTAATCAATTTTTATCACACATAAGGGAGTGTGATGCCATCTGCGAAGTTGTTAGAAATTTCAAAAATAACGACATCATACACGTCAACAATCAAGTCGACCCAGATGCCGACAAAGAAACCATAAACCTTGAATTGATTTTTGCCGATCTCTCCTCAGTTGAAAAAAGACTTGAGCGTATTGCGAAAGAGGCTCGGACTGGCAATAAAGACGCCATAAAGATGGTATCTGTACTGGAAAATATAAAAACTGCTTTAAATAACGGAAAGGCTGTCAGGGAACTTGACTTAAGCGATGAAGACAGGCTATTGATCAAAGACTTGAATCTTTTGACTATCAAACCACTGCTTTATGTTATGAATGTAGCCGATGGTGATGAGGAGGCTTTTAACTCGGAAGGTGCGACTGTCATAAAAGTAAATGCTCAAGTTGAGGCAGAGATTGCCTCCTTACCTGAAGATGAAAAAAATGAATACATGGACGCTATGGGTTTAAAACAAAGCGGTCTTGACCGGCTAATCAAAGCCGCCTACGAACTACTAGGATTAATAACCTATTTTACAACCGGCCAAGTTGAAACTCGAGCTTGGACCATAAAAAAGGGAAGCAAAGCACCACAAGCTGCCGGTGTTATTCATTCAGATTTTGAAAAAGGCTTTATAAGAGCCGAAGTGGTTTCGTATGATGACTTCATCAGGGTCGGAGGGGAGGCAAAGGCTAGAGAACAAGGAGTGCTTAGAATAGAGGGTAAAGAATATATAATCAAAGATGGCGATACCTGCCACTTTCTCTTCAATAAATAAAAAATAATCCGCTAAAATTTGCGGATTATTTTTTTTCTAAAATAACAATCTCCCTCCAAACTCTCTGGCCTTCCCGGCCATATAATAATGTTTTTCGTTCAGTCTTATTGATTCTTATACTAGCAAAATCATCTGTTAACGGATCTATTATTTTATAATTTTTTGCTAAATGACTGTTTAGTTTGATCGGCTCTCTTTTTTGCCAAAAAACTGGCCACAACATAACTATTCGTCCACCTTCGGCCAATATCTTACTAAAATCTTCTAGACTTTTTTGGTAAAGCCCTTCTAGCTCCTTAATTATTTTTCTTAAATCAAGATGACCGCGCTGCGGTCCAAGAAATGGTTCTGTTACAATAACATCCACCTTTTGACCATGCATCTTTGAACTTACGCTCGTTGCACTTGCATTGAATATTTTTACTGATTTTGGCTTAATTTTACCTATTTTTAACAGCCATTCATAATTTTCTTTAGTATCTGCAACTGCTTTTTCAGACAAGTCCGAGCCATAAATTGTGCTGCCGCCCATAAGTAATGCTTCGTTTATGATCGTTCCAGAGCCGCAAAAAGGATCCAATAAACGTTTTTCTTCCTTAAATTTAGCTAAATTAATCATTATTTGAGCCAATTTTGGCGGCAACATTCCTGAATGGTCATCTCGAGCCGGCCGACCATAGTCCCGTCTAGACAGCTCTTTAAATGGTTGTACAGCCAGAGTCTTTCCTATATATATATGCTTTTTGTGCTTAAAAAAAGAAATTTCTACACCTTGATCGACTAATCCGTTTTGTTCCACCACAACACTGGAAAGTATTGGATCTCGACTCACTACCCAGCGGCTTGAAATTTCAAGTTCTTTAAAAAACTTTTTAGTTTCCATTGCAAACTGTTTGAGCGGCAATCTTTCAATATAACTTGAAAAGCCAAATAACAACTTACCCGCCCCAGCTTTATTGGAAATAATTTTCTTAATATTAGGCAAAATTTCACTAACGTTTACTGCCTTTTCCACAACCTCGCCTATTTTAATAGTTCCACCAAGTTTTCCAATTAACTCAGTAGCTTTAATCTCAATATCGGTGTTATATAATACAATGGGTTGATTATCAACCAATTCAAAGCTACCGGCAGGCGCTGACAAAACAGCCGCTAGTTCAGCGGCTGAAATTCCTTGGTGATTGCCTAAAACAAAAAAATATTGCATAATCTTAAACCAACTTTAACACAATCAATGAAGTCTTGCAATTTCTATATTTTTATGTTAAAGTTCTCCTACAATTTACAAACCTTTCCCATTCGCATTTAGCGAAATTTATCCTGAATTATTTTTTATTTCAGGAAAAGGTATTCTTCAATCACCCAAGCGCTGATTTCGAATGCCTTGGGATTTTTTAATGAAAAAAAGCTATGGCAAAGAACAAATCTGCTGCCACACCACACTACGAGCTTTTGTACATTATCGCAAACAAGTTTAGCGAGAATGAACTGGAGCCAATAGTGGAAAAGGTGGCAAAACTTATTGAGGAGGGGCAGGGAACAACCACCCACACCGAGGACTGGGGTAAGAAAAAGTTAGCCTACCCGATCAACGGCTACACCCACGGTTATTACCGCCTCGTTGAATTCGACATGGAGGCCGCGAATCTTGCTCGCGTCGAGCGCAACCTGCGCATGATGCCAGAAGTCGTACGTCACATGATTGTCAAGAAAGACTTAAGCCGCGTCACTCCGATCCCTCGTCCAGCAGCAGCGCCAAAACCTGAATTGCCAGTAAAGGCAGAGAAAGAGGTAAAGGAAGAGAAACAAAAAGAAAAGACCAATCTCAAAGATTTGGACGAAAAGCTCGACAAAATTCTTGAAACCAACGACTTGCTCTAAAGAGTAATTATCAATTTTATTAATTTACATCCATCGTATGAACCTCAATAAAGCCATGATTATCGGCAACATCACTCGTGATCCGGAGGTGCGCAACACTCCCGGCGGACAGATGGTTGCCACCTTCTCAATTGCCACTAACCAAGTCTGGAATGACCAGTCTGGCCAAAAGCAAGAAAGAGTAGAATATCACAACATTGTAGTTTGGCGACGCTTGGCCGAAATTTGCAGCCAATATTTGCGTAAAGGCTCCAAGGTGTACGTTGAGGGACGCCTCCAGACAAGAGAATGGTCAGGGCAGGATGGTGTCAAAAGATATCGAACCGAAATAATCGGCGAGAACTTAATAATGCTTGACCGCGCAGGCAACAGCGGAGGTAACTCACAACCTATAAACAACGGGTTCAGTGCGGGCGGATATGAACAACCAACTGCCCCGAATGAACCGATCATCAATATCGCTAGCGGAGCTGATGAGGAGGAAATAAAGGTTGAGAATATCCCGTTCTAATAAAAAATTATGGAAAACACAATCAACAAGAACGATAAACAGTGTTATTTCTGCGTAAATAACATCAAAGAAATCGACTACAAGGACGGCCATACATTGCGACGCTATGTCGGGTCATACATGAAAATCTTCTCAAAAAAGAAGACAGGAACTTGCGCAAAACACCAAAGAAAGCTGGCAACTGCCATCAAGCGCGCTCGTATCATGGCGCTGATGCCATTCGTTAATCAACCTAAATAATTAATTCGTATGTACGGTATTAGCGAGATTAAAATCGGCAAATTAATCCAAATTGCCGGCGAACCGTATGTCGTTATAAAGGCCGACCACCATAAGATGGGACGAGGCGGAGCAGTTTTAAAAACGAAACTGCGCAACTTGATTAACGGCAATGTTTTAGAAAAAACCTACCAAGGCAATGACAAGGCTGAACCAGCCATAACTGAAAAAGGCAAAGCAAATTTTCTTTACAAGGATGAATCAAACGGCTACTTCATGAACAACGAGACCTTTGAACAGTTCGAACTGCCGAATGAACAACTGGGCGACAGACTGAAATTTTTGAAGGACAACACTGATGTGGATGTACTTTACTTCCAAGGCAGCCCAGTTTCGGTCGACCTGCCAATAAAGATGAGTTTCAAGGTTGTTAGTGCTCCTCCTGGAGTAAAAGGTAACTCAGCCGGAAATGTCAGTAAGGTAGTTACCATCGAAACTGGCGAAGAGATCAGCGTTCCCATGTTTATAAATGAGGGAGACATTATCAGAATTAACACCGACACTGGCGAATATTCAGAACGAGCATAATAGTTGAGAATAAAAAAAAGAGCCCCGCTACGGGGCTCTTTTTTTTATTCTTC
>JAAXVE010000112.1 GCA_013335665.1 Candidatus Falkowiibacteriota bacterium | reverse complement strand
AAAGGCTCGACCGCCTCGACCCGGTAAATGATGATATTGGCGTCGAGAAAAAGAGTCATCACTTGTCCCACGAAACCCGCTCGACATTCAAGCGCTGATCTATTTCCTCTTTGGTTGATGCGCCGGTCGCTGGAAGAGCGAACCATTCCATGACCGTATGCGAATGAACTGAGGTGTTTGCCTGCGCGGCTTTGGTAAGTCTCTCATATTCATCCTCAGCCAACACCACACAGACAGGCTGATTGCGTTTGATAATGTGTACCGGCCCGTTAACAAGAAGATGTTCTACTGCCGAAATGCCGTGACGTTTAAGCTCATTTGCCGG
>JAAXVE010000111.1 GCA_013335665.1 Candidatus Falkowiibacteriota bacterium | reverse complement strand
CATTCATATCAGTACCCTTTCTGGTGCTTTTCAGATAGCGTAGCTAAATTTACCGAGTAATGCAAATGGAATTGTATTTGATCCTAATCTTAGCTGCGCCGACTATGTCCTGCCCGAAAACCCGGCAGTTCAAAGCCAAGCCCGTTCCGCGACACGATGTCTCGTTGAAGACTGTCTGGCTGTGGCTTTGAAAGCACTGACCAGACCCCGCATTCCCCTGCGGGTATCCTACAGAGGCGTGCTGTCATGGTGCATCCATGCTGGTACGAAGCCCTCCGGACAATGTACCGAATCCCGCTGTTATTGGCGGGAGGGGCGAAGAAGGGAAAAGGCGGCGAAGAGCGAAGCCACACCTGATCCGCCAAAGGCGGAGAGGCGCTGCCCCTGCTGCAAGGAAGGGATCATGGTGATCATCGGCTGGCTGCCGAAGAAGGCAAGAAGCCCGCCGCAAGGAAGAGTTGCGGCAATGGCAACAGCAGAGTAAAGCCAGGACGGGGCAAACCGACGTCACGCTACCGGTGCGCCCGCAGCAGGTAAAAAGAGCCATAGCAACCTGAAGAGAAGGGGTAACAAAGGCAGGAAGAAGGTAAGCACTACGGAAAAACGACGATTCACCACCAGTTATTTATTGTAACCTATTCATAAAGCCCGTATTATCGGCCCGCCTGAAAACTTAAAACCGGCATTAAATTCCAAATAGCACCGGCAGCGGCGCGAAGCGGTTCAGTTCAACTGGACTTTATGCGGTGGCTTCGCTGCGCTTGCACCCCACAAACTCTTAAGTCGTTGGATCAGAATTATGAAAACAGACAAAAAGAAAATCATGTACTGCAATCTAATGAAGGAAATCAAAGTCAGGGTCGCTTTGATCCGATCTATTATCCAAGGGCAGTCTTTGGGGAGAGAAGATTTTGATGGGGAGATGGTATCCCTTCAATTGAGAAAATGTCTTGAAATCGTTGCATTTTCATCTCTGGTGGTGAACGAACAAATATACTCTCAGACCTATTCAGATTTTTCTACACACTGGAAAGCAAAAAAGATCGTTGAAAAAATTGAAAAGCTGAATCCTGACTTCTTTCCAAAGCCGATCTTTCTTGCAAATCTGAACGAGCAAGGTGTTAAGCACTTCGATTACATAAAAGATGGGTTCCTTACACTTGATGAGTTAATCACTCTGTATGACAAGACAAGTAATGTTATTCATTCTTGGAATCCATATCGCACCGAACCACGCATCGTTGACTTTGGAAGAAGTATCGAAGAATGGGTCACTCGGCTTCAATGCTTGCTTGGTTTGCATATCATGAGAGGGGTAGGACTGAATGAGTTCTGGGTTGTAGAAATGGTAGCTGCCGACAATAAAGTCCATGTTTTTTCGACAATGCCTGTGCCCTCATGAGATCCAACCATCGGGTGGTGCGGTTGGCACCGCACACCCTCAGCCCCGTTCGACAAAATATGAAAAGGGAATCAAGATGAATTCGGATAATCTAAAAAGTTTTTTAATAATAAAACTTGAGCTATGGGAAACTTATCACAACCACAAGGAAAACATGGCTAATGCAGGATTTTTGGTCCAATTAAGCCTATTTGGCTCACTCATCACACAAGCTTTGTGGCCGCCTGCATGGGTCGCAAAAGTCATCGCACTGCCTTCGCTAGGGACCTTTGTTGTATATTTCATGCTCTGGTTTTTGATCCACTATTACACTCGATGGCAATTGATCAACAAGAGAGTGGCCGCCATGTATTACGCAGGCTTCGACAAGGCTTTGTTATATTTTTCGACACATGAACTCACTAACGAAGATCTCTCAACGTGTAACGCCACCTCACACACCCATAATAAGATTAGAGACCTCATCTCGAAACTCATTTATATCCCGGGTGGATTCACCAAGATGGACGCAAGCGTGGAAGGCTTACCAAATTTCATTGCCCGGGATATCCAGAAAATGTTCAAAATTGGCAGCGGTGCAGAGTCACTGGAAATGTTAATGACTTATGCCAGCATTGTCTTAATGATTGTCGCAGGGACAAAGATTTTCATAGGCTAGACAGCAGCCCGTAAGTCAGTACTTGACACGAGATAAAAGTAAAATGAGGGGCTCCAACCAGAAAGAACACCCGCTGGCGAGAAGGTATATTTAATGGGTACATCCATAGAGCTCTGCATTGGGAACGTGTCCCTGTCCTATTCCAAAAACTTCATGGGAGTAGATTACGGATTCTTATTTCAGGAAGGTGATCTATTTCGCCGCCGGACGAACTCAATAGATTACGATTATTACGAAGAACATCCCACAGAAATAGAGGATCTTGCCGAAGCTGAGGAACTTTTTGCAAGGACACTTTCTCGCATCTTGCCTCGTCTTGAGATACTCGGCTTCACACTGGATGCTGCACGCGTCGAATATCAAGCGGTGGTCGCGGAAGCGGTTGAGATGGCGAGCTATAGTGAACTAGAGGAGTCAAAAACCGAGTATCTTACCTTTGAAGAATACTGCAATTTAGCTTGCCGCTATCCACTAGGCGACCTGAAAAGCGATTATAACGAATACGAAACCCCAGGCCGAGACATGCTTTCACAGGGACGGTTTGCCGCTGATATCGACGCATTTAAGCGGATTCCCATGACCGACAATTCTGATTTCTATTGGTCTGAAGCTAGCTTTCTATCCGCGAGAGTTTGCATTTTGAGTGCGGAGTCGATGCTTCAGGTCTTTGCCCTGAATGCGGCCAATGCTGAAGTTGAGGCCACATGGGCGTTTGGCCCTATTGTCCATGCTGGATGGGTTCAACGTGAGGCATTCCAGTCAGGTGCGAGGCAAAAGCAAAAAATTCTGATCGCAACCGAGGGCGTATCCGACGCACGCATCATTCGGCAGTCGCTCGATATCCTTCGCCCGGACGTAGCAGATTTTTTCAATTTCGTGGATGTCGATGAACGCCATCATTTCTGGGGAACCGGCAATCTCGTTAAATTCGCAGAGGGGCTTTTGCGAATTGAGGTTCTCAATCAGGTCTTATTCGTTTTCGACAACGACGCGGAGGGCGTTGACGCTTTTCGCAAGCTTGAAAAACTGAAACTACCTGCCAACATGCGAGCGATGCTCTTACCTGATCTTGAGGAATTTAGGGGGTTCGCCACCTGCGGTCCGGAAGGCGTAAGCGTTTCTGATATCAATGGCCGAGCCGCCGCGATTGAATGCTCTCTTGACCTTCGCTTGGATCAATATCCCGCCCC
>JAAXVE010000110.1 GCA_013335665.1 Candidatus Falkowiibacteriota bacterium | reverse complement strand
TTAAATTTGCAGAATGACAACGGAAAAGCTAAACCCTATCAAATCAAGCAATTACTGCAATTGATCGAAGCAAATAACCTCCAACTGGGAGATAAATGATGAAAGACTACCATATCAATATTTTTTATAGTGAGGACGACGGCGGATATATAGCAGATATTCCTGACCTGAAGGCGTGTTCGGCTTTTGGCGAGACGCCAGATCAGGCTTTGGCTGAGGTGCTTGTAGCCAAAGACGCTTGGCTGGCCGCCGCCAATGCCAACGGAAAGCCGATTCCGCCGCCGAAATATCGTCCGGCTATTTATCAAGTAGCGTGATTTTGTTGGGGAGCTTTGCAAACCGCCGTGATGCCTGTCATCGCGAGGAGCGCAGCGACGTGGCAATCCAGTCGATTTGCTTGAAAATAAGGCGTAATCTTTGTAAATAGATTTGAGAATTAGGGTGACTATAGTATTGGGCCAATAAAAAGCTGGAGGACAACAATGGAATTTCACTCATGGTTTGTTGATAAAAAAGTGATGGGTATCAATGTTAGTCTCGACATAACTATCGAGGAATATGCCCAGTTGTGTGACGAGATTATCGATAAAAATCCACTTCAACGAAGACGTGTAGGGGCTAAAGGTAAAGTTTATGAGTTGCTACGGAAGGATCTTTTAAACGGTTGCGTAATGCCACCGATTGTTTTGGCCATAACCGAAGAGCATGGTAAGCAGGTCGAAGAAGAAGTCACAAGGTGCATCACGAGTGGTGAGGTGACGGCTGAACAGAAGAGTATTTTCTCAGAATTTGTCGCGGACGCAATTAAGAGAAGGCAGTTAATTATTTTAGATGGTCTGCAACGAACATACACGATTCGTCAGTCAATAGAGGACGCAAAAGATGGGGGCAGAGAAGAGGAGTTTCTTAAGGCGAATATACGTGCAGATATTTATCTTGGTCTCAACAAAATGGGAATTTTGTACCGTATGCTTACTTTGAATACAGGTCAGACCCCCATGTCATTTCGACACCAAATAGAAATCTTATATCACGACTTCATCAATCATAATAACTTACCGGATGGAATTCGTGTTACCCGGGAAGTCGAAGATTCACGTGCCAGGGGGGTAGGCAGTTACAAGTACCAAGATGTGGTCGATATGCTCTACGCTTTCACTACAGGGACGCCTAAGTC
This sequence comes from Candidatus Falkowiibacteriota bacterium, assembly GCA_013335665.1. GTDB lineage: Bacteria > Patescibacteriota > Patescibacteriia > Patescibacteriales > GWE2-39-37 > JAAXUA01. Next base: position 2,475 of record JAAXVE010000110.1, on the reverse strand, counting down.
TTTGGACAAGCAAGCATTAGTTACCGAATTAAAAGAAATAGACTTCCTTGAAGGCTATCGACCGGGTCAAGAAGATCTAACCTCTCTTTTAACGATGTACAATCGACTTGTACAACGAATAGAGCAACAGAGTAATGGTTGGCGTCTCCAACTAAATAGTGAAGGCAACGATGATGAAAATCCTAATGGTGCTGGCGAAACGTTTATTGTTGAACGACCCTTTGGTACGAGTGTGCCTTCAATTTTTGGAAAGGTACAGCCAATGACAGCTTTTGGAGCCGAAGTTAAGCGACTGATCTCTATAGAGAAAATCAGAACTATTTCTGATCTTCAGCCTATTGTCGATTCATGCAATTTTACCGAAGACGCTGAAGTGGCTCTTCGAGGGCTTGTGCTTATTCTAAATGAGATAGCTGCGTCAGCAAAGCGTATCGGCGATGCTCAACGTTTATATTTTCAGCTTTGTTTTCGGCAGATGCTCAATGATGAGGCTGACTCCTATAAAGATCTATCGAGTTGTTGGCTCAATGCTCAAGAAAAATACAATATTCTTTACTGAGCAAAGAAATGAAATTATTCGAGCAACTTCTTGGTGAGGCAGTCACTGTGAAGCAAGACGTCGAATCAGAAGATGGGGTTCTTGTGGCGTCTACACACCATGGCCGCGAAATCGCTATTCGCATTTTTTACAAAGACATTTCTAAATATCCTAATAATTTATTTAAGATTACGCTTATCAATACGCCGAATGTTGGTGAGAGTCAGGTCTCTTCCCTAAGATTCGCAGGAGACAATACAAATACATGTGGTTATGTTTTTCCTATAACAAGCCTGCGTACCGGTAATTTTCTTCCTGAAGGTAAATGGCCTTCCGTCTATGCCGCAGCAGCAACGAGAGAACTTCTCGAAACCAATATCTTAGCCCCTTTTGTCATTGAGAATTCTTTGGTTAAAGATGAGGTTGAAATTACTGATATATTGCCAGAAAGCCTTGGGGTACTCGTTATCGGTTGCGAACAATTAAAGCAAGCATCAACATCAATTGATGCAGTTGAACTGATGTTAATGGAGTACGGTTATTTACCTTTTTCAGACATTTTTTTATCAAAAAAAATACTGAATTCTAACCCATATGAATCTAGAATATCAATTCGAAATTTGGCAAGCCGATTGGCCGATGATGTGTTCGGACTAAAGTGGTTAATGTCTTCAGTTTTTGTGCAACAAACAAACCTGGGTAGATTTCTTACATTATATCAGGTACTTGAATGCGTTCTTGCCATTGTGTTTGGTAAGGCAATGGAAAAAATAATTGCTGATAATAGATCTAAAACTGACCCATGGTGGGTAAGCGCAAAAGTGCATGAGGTTGAAAAGGAGAATTGGAGGCTTAACTTTATTCAGCAACACTGCCTGAAGACGGGTATCTCACATGCAGCATTTAATGATAACCGACAAGCATGTGAGCAGCTCTTGGTGGCTTTGAATCTTAGGACGCCAAACATGAAAGCATTATCCTGGGCGGGTACTTTATATCGAACACGCAATATATTTGTACATAATCAGAAAATATTGCGAGAAATAGATGAAATTTATATAGATAGTGTTTGTGAGACACTACAAAATGTCTGTTTTGAGGTTATGGCTGGATATTCTGATCCTTCTTCGAATTTTCTTAAAGAGGAATCTGCTTAAGAAATTTAATCTTACTTTTTATTACTCTTAATCTTCCACTCATACATATTCCCCAACGTCGCCAGCAGGCTCAGCTTCACATTTTTCACCCGTTCATTGAATCCCTCAAGCTCTGCATAATAATACAGGAACGTTCGCGGCTGCTCGTTCGAGAGAATCCGCAGGTACTCTTTCCAGAGTTTTGCCTGTTCGGATTGCGGAAGCGGGCCGGTGAGTTTGGCTACTACGCGGTCGAGTTCGGCGTTCTGGAAGGCTGAGGAGTTGAGGGGTTTTTTCTCGAAGTCGGAGCCTGTGGATGATGCGATTGCTTACAGCAAGAACTCACACAACTTCTTCCTGATTTGGCTCCAATTTGATAGGCGTTATGTTCTGAAGGATCGATTCCTCTTTTTGCGTCGCATCGTACAAGTCAGCGCGTAACTGAAGGTTCATCCAGAAATCGGGGGTGTTGCCGAAATATTTTGCCAGACGCAAGGCGGTTGAGCTGGTGATGCCGCGCTTGCCGTTGATGATTTCGTTGATTCGCTGGTAGGGCACCTGAATGGCATCAGTCAGTTGGCGTTGCGTAATGTTCATCGGGATGAGGAACTCTTCAAGCAGCATCTCTCCGGGATGCGTTGGTTCGCGGTCTGTCGGTATGCGTATCATGTTATTGATGTCAATCTGAAGATGCCAAGCTGGAGCATGGCGTTCCCAGTGGGAAGAGGGCGGACACGCAGGTCAGCCCCTACAAAATCATTATCAACAATCCAATGTCAAATATCAACTGACTTCAACTTC
>JAAXVE010000022.1 GCA_013335665.1 Candidatus Falkowiibacteriota bacterium | reverse complement strand
GTGCCAGTATTAAGATTTACGGGTGGAATAGGCCCACTTGGCAGTGCGACCGGAAAGGTAATGTTTAGTGTGCTTGTTGCTGAAACATTGATGCTACCAGCGCTAGCTAAATCGGCGTCAGAAACTCCAGTTAAATTTAAATCGACGGTGTTGCCACCAGTAACAGTGCCGGTGCGTCCGGCAAATGAAAGCGCATTAATAGAAGGAGAGACTATAGCTAGAGCTTGTTTGTGTGGCAATAGCCCAACGTTAAGTCCAAAAATTAAGAGTGCGATCAAAAATGATTTGAATGGTTTGTTTAATGTCATATTATTTGTAGTTTAATTATTGATGAGTTCAATTGCTCGACCTTTATATGTGTTAAATTTTCAAAATGCAGAAAAAAGAATGCTCGTGTTAAGAAATAAAGTGTTGAAACACTTTAAAATAGTTGCATTAAAAAAACATTAAGACCTTGGCGTTTTTTTCGTAATTAATTATTTCTTAATGAATAAGAGGCAATAATATTGTAAAGTCTAAAATTTTGAACCTTGACAATTTATTCAAAAATAAGTAAAACAATCATCACCACACAAATAAACGGGTCCAAAAAAAGTTAATCGGCTCAAATCGGGCGAAAGGAGTATCAGATGAAGATACCATTATTGTTTGTTTTGTTGCTGCTAGTTTGTGGTTGCAGTGTTAATCCTCGCCTTTATGTGCCAAAAGATGCTTTTAATTCCGGTGTGCAGACGGTGAGCGTCCCTCATCCTTATGAGCAAGAAAAAAGAGGAGTAAAAGCAGTTACATCTTTCGAAGTGATTATTGATCCGGGGTTGCTGATAGGCGGAGGCTTTGGCATGTATCCTGCCATGGCAGAAAAGCCTGATGGTGTTATAAGCAAAGGCTATGTGCTTGTTGTTCCGGACGTTGACGGTTTATTGCCGATGACTAGAACATGCGATGTGTTAGGAAGGGTTTTCTTTGAGTTGTCTAAGGAGGAATTGAAGGATGTTAAGGTTTTGGTTTTTAGCAATGACATGGGTTGGTCATATACTTTGCGTGGCCAAGAATTGCCAATCGCAGAGGATAAAAAACAGCCCTTGTTGATTTATTACGACCCCAAGAGATATGACGATGATGTGGAGTATAGAAAAAAACTTTTCGCAACTTGGGGCACAACATTGTACGAAAATCAGCAAATTTGGAAAAATTATTACGACAACTTAAAAATTACTTATGAGGATAATGTTTTTGAAGTAGTGGTTGGTTCGTCTGATTGGGCTGATTACAAGGAAGAAATATTAAAGAACTTGCCAAGAGTGTATCAAATGCCTTTAGGAGAGTACAGAATAGGTTTCTTGCCTCCTGACGATTTTCGCAAGAAAGCAACAGAGCTTTCTGATTCAAACTCTTCGCTGCGGTTCTTTAAGCGTGTTGGATTGCCGATCAGTCTTATAGGCGCTTCTTTTACAGTTGCTGGTGCCATTGCGCCAGCTGCATCTTTGGCTGGAGATTTGGCGACCGCTTTTATTGATGATGAGCAGAGACATACTTATTCTGCTCGATCGTTTGTAATGCGTCATGATTTGGCACAGATTCCTCGCTTAATATCAGCAAGTTGCAAGAATAAAATGATGCAGAAGTTGGATTAGTTACAATACATCGTGTGGGTTTGAAGATCTCCGCTATAAAGCTTAAAGTAATTTCATTTCATAGTGTAACGATACATGAAACACTCTGATCAGACGAGAATTGACGACTGTTGCGAAAAGGTTAAGAAGGACGACTGTCCACTTCCTATCGCTCTCGCTGATAAAAGTTAAATGCAATCAAGTGATTGGCCTATACCAATCAGTTTTTTGGCAGAAAAGCGGACAGGTGAAATTAGGAAGATAAAAATATTGGCGAACAAAAAAGCTGAAGATGCTTTTTTGCAACCCGAGGGAGTTTGGTTATGCGATCATATATTAGCCTGATTGTGCTGTTAGTCATTTGGGCTACCCCGGCCAATTGCCAAGTTTTTATCAACACTTGCGCAAAGTGCCACAAGCCCCCCGTTAATGCAAATAAAACGGTCGTTAAACGAATCGTTACAATTGCTGTAAATAAAAAACAAACAGGTTGTATTCAATCATTCAAAAGTGAAAGATTCATCAAAGCTCTCAGTAGTGGACGTATTGTGGTGAAAAAAGGTGACAAGTTATCGTGTCTTGCTCAGAAAATTTATGGAAATGCAAATGATTGGTTTTTAATCGCCATCGAGAATGGTATAGACACATCAAAACCTCGCCATATTTATCCCGGAGAAAGCCTGCGTGTTCCGATAAAAAAATTGGGCATGGCATCAAGACAATGTGGCAAAGTGCGCGTCTCAGCAAGCTCGCTGCAAGTTGCCATTGCTGAAAGTAAGGGAGTTAAGCAAATTGTAGAGTCTGAGGTAAAAGTTAACACTGTTACAAGTATAACTTTTGGCCAATTTACTTCTTCCAGTCGCGGTGAAAATCGTAACGAAAAAAAACAGGATTCAGAGTTGGCAGTTGGCGTTACTGAAAATTTTCCGGAGCCCAGCAGTGTATTAGGCAGCTTGTTGGACAAAAGTTTCTATTTGAAAGACTATTATAGCTTAACTAAGCTTGAGGAAAAGCAAAACAATGTAGATAATTCAAAACCTGTCTTTAACCAAAGTTCGACTGCTAAGCATGATACGAAAGGTACGCAAAAGCCTCATAAGTTCGAAATGTATGTTGCCGCCGAAAAGTATAAAGACGATGGCGGGGCTAAGGCGATAGAAAATCATTATTCGGCAAAAATCGCATTCAAGCCATTTTCGTACAGATTGAGCGATTCAATAACTGGCAATTTCGGTGTGTTCGGTTATGCTGCGGGAAGTCATGGCTGGGTTAATGATAGCAATCAGAATGAGTTTGAGTACGGAACTAAAGAAGTAGCATTTGGCTTGAGTAATAAACTTTATGGCAAACATTGGTATTACGGCATAGATCTTGGAGTCGGACGTCTTTGGTTTGATGGAGGGAGCCGTATCTCACAAACTCAAAATCAACAGACGGATGACAGCTTGTACATATGGCAAAATGCTGGTTTTTATCATCGTCGTGACAAAGGGATAAAATCTTTTTCGTTAACTGAGGTGAGTTTTGAGCTTCGTCAACCATTAAGAAGTGAGAGTGTTAACTACGGCACGAGTCCGATAAATAACGCCACGGTTAGCGGCTCTATATTCCAGGGGATTTACGATATATCATTATGGAGTCAATTGCGTTTAACTCCAGGCTTTAATTTGGGCGGAGGGAGGGACGGCTCGACTTCAAGTATGTTTGCAAGGTTTGGTCCAGGTGTTGCTTTATATGATGAAAATGACCAGATGTTCAAGTTTGATTTATTCAACTATAAAGTAAACATCGGCAGGAGGGGACGGTGGTATACGTTTGCTGGTTCGATAAGTCCTCATATTATCTGGAAGACGACATATGGAATGCTAATAAGGGAAGTATCGCCGGCTAATGTGCCTTCTTTGTTTTCAAAGTAACAAATTGCTTTACACATTGAGTACTAGTTCATTAAAGCAACAAATATCAAACTTGAATTTTTGAAAGTTTCGGTAATTCGTTAAAATGATGTTCATTCTAATTTGGCCAACAATTTTGGCTCTAAAAAATCGAGGTCTTGATTAAAATGAGGGGGTGGTAAAAAAGCCACCCTTTTTTTGTCCGATTTTTAAAATTTATTGCCACGACTTGACATTGTTGTATATAGTAATAGGATATATTATCAGACATAACTAATGTCTATGTTGTTTGAAATTGTTCATTAATTATGGTTCTATTAAACGGAGGTGCACCAATGAAAGATTGTAGACTAGATTTGGATCCAAATGAGATGGCTTTTCGGAAAATGTACTGGCCGTTGGTAGAGGCAGGTATTTTGACCAAAGTTTTTCGTCCTGGAAAACGCCAGTGCGGTGATTTTCGTGGTTACTGTAAAGGCCAGCGCGTCACTGCAAGAAGAATCGAAAGAATCGGGGCTGATTGGTTTGGTGTTCCACCAATATTTTCTGAAGGCTGCGAAAGGGATGTGGAGATTGTTAGTGTTGTGGTTAAGCGGATAGGCGACCTTAGCAAGGCAGACTTTGTCGGTTCAAGCCCTGATGTCAGGGACGTGAAAAGCTTGCGCTATCATCTTGGGATGATTTATAACCTTTCCCCAGAAGAAGTCGGGCGCAATTCCAATGTTACGATAATTACCTTTAACTATTTTAATGAGGAAACGCGCATGGAAAATAAATTACCAATCGATCAGCTGCTGGAAGAAGGCGTTTTACAATTCGCTTCTCACCCGCCACATAATCCCAAGACTTTAAGCTTCAGGCGTTTGGCTATTACCTTGCTTGAAGATGATTATCCTGCAAAAACGCCAATAATGTGGAACACAACCTATGAAGCGTTGGGTATTGAATGCACTAGTGTAGCCTTAGTTGTTAAAGAACATGATTTGGCAAAGATTGCTGAGGCACTGCGCAGTGATCAGCGATATATCGGAGGCGGATTGGGGGTTGGACTGAAAGATGATATGCTACCTTTTCTGGATCATCTAGATCAGTCAGCTGCGAGCGTCAACGCATCGAATATCGTTATCAAGCAGCAAGATGGCGGCTTGAAAGGCTACAATACTGATGGTATGGGCTTCGTTGCCGGGCTTAACAGGCATTACGCTGAGCGCTCAGAAAGTCTTTTGGGTAAGAACGTTCTGCTGTTAGGTTCTGGCGGGACAGCCAATGCTATCGCTTTCAAACTGGCAGGCGCCGGAGTAAAGCTGGTAATCGCCAACAGAACTCTTTCCAAGGCAGAGAACCTGGCCGCAAGCATCAATGAACTTTACGGAGCATCCGAGCGTGAACCTGTGAGGTTTTGTCCCGAAGCGGAAATCATCGATATTATCGGCACATCTGATATTGTCATTAACTCCACTACCAAAGGCGCTGTCGGTCCTTATTCCTGCTATTCGGCTTTGGCACCAGCAGTACTGCCTGCCTCAGCAGAAAATCTGGCAGAAAATCACAGACAGGCGGCCGAAATTTTACGTCAGATAAAGCAAGGCGCTTTGGTGGTTGACGTTGTTTTAAGAAATGAGGACACGCCTTTGCTTGCCAGCGCGAAAGCGATAGGCTTGCAGACGATGAACGGCATTCCTATGGTGCTGAACCAGGGCGTAGAAGCTTTCAGTATCATGCATGGCAATGAACTGCTCAGTCTCGGTAAGACCAAAAAAGAAGTCGCATCTTTTATGGCAAAGGCAGCAGGCTTCTCTGAATAATTCTATAACTCGATAGGGCGGAAAAAATCCGCCCTGTTTTTTTATCGCAAGATCAGGCGGGACATCTGTAAAAAAGTGGTTTTAAAGAAAAAATAGGCCATTCGGTATAAACAAAAACCCGCCAAGCGTTTGGCGGGATGGTTTAATGTGCGTTTGCGTATCAGGCGGCCTTCGTAAAAGCGAAGCACTCGAATTTCATATTATCCTCGTTTTTGAATGAGTCTACAATTTACTTGAGAATTTTTTTGAGACCGACGTTCAGATACAATTGGTTATCGATGCGGAGAATGAAAGGGGCTTTCCCATGGCCTTTATTCAGCGTGATAACCGGTTTTTCAAAACAGCACGGAGGTTTTCCAAATTCAGGGTTTGGCGTTCGCTCTATGATTGCCATAACCTCTTCTAGCCCTGTTATGGCCCTCATCCTGTATTGGTATCTGATGATCAGCTCGCCTTGGAAGTGCGGTGTCAGCTGGCAAAGCGCTTCATCCAGAAAAAAAGCTGCCAGCCTGATGTCTCCCGGTTCCGTCTCTTGCATGACACATCCATCCTGTTCCATAGGTCTTTCTCCCTTCAGATTTTAGAGGTTTTGCAGCAAAGCATCTTGGCCTGATGTTTTATGTTAAATTAGTCTTTATGAAGAATAAAGTCAATGATGCAACAGTATGTAATTCAACTGAATGTCATGCAGTAAATAACTTAAATTAGCCAAAAGATTGACATAATGGGCTTTTGTTTTTATTATGTACGGACTAAGCCTTTAGAAGGTGTGTTTCTTTGTAAATAAAAGTAAATAAAACGACGGGAGGAAAATGGCATGGTATGCTTAAAAGGTGTAAATTTTGGTCCGGTGTTTGCGTCTTCAGGTGCGATGAATTTTGCTGGCCAGGGTTGGCCCTACCACGAATATTATAGGCATATCCCTGGTTTTGGGTTCGAAGGCGTGACCATGATAACCAAGACCATAACCCTTAATCGACGCTATGGCAATATGCCGCTTGATAAGAATTTGCAGCCTATTGAGACTCGTCCAGAGTGCATATACGTTGACTTTCTTCGTGGTCTGGCTTTGAATGCAGTCGGCTTGAGCGGCCCGGGAGTTAGGGTGCAATTGGCACGCAACGAGTGGCAACGCTTGGAGAGACCGTTCATCATTTCATTTTCAACAGTTGGAGAAACACCAGAGGAGCGTAATGCAGAATGGAGAGAGTTTCTTCTGCTGCTGAAGCGGGAAATTTTTTCAGTTCGGTACGGTATCGAACTCAATATTTCGTGCCCTAATACGGGTCACGAGCAAAGAGTCCTGATTGCTGAGGCAAAGAAGAAACTCAGAATCGCAGGTGAGATTTTGCCAAACGTACCGTTGATTATTAAGGTCAGTGTTGAGGAAAGCCCTTTGACAGTCGCTGAAATAGTCTATGACACACCATGTGATGCGGTCGACATCAGCAACACCCTTAAGTGGGGCCGTCTACCTGATCGCATCGATTGGGAAAAATTGTTTGGCACGAAAGTGTCTCCACTGGAGCGTTTCGGCGGCGGTGGCATGTCTGGCAAGTATCTCCTGCCTCTTGTTGATGACTGGATAGTAGAGGCAAGGAGAATCGGCATTGAGCTCGATATTATCGGCGGCGGCGGCATTATGCACAAAGCTGATATCAAGAGGCTCCAAAAAGCAGGAGCTAACGGGGTTTCATTCGGAACGATGTATATGCTTCGACCTTGGCGAACCCAGGGTGCTGCAGATTACGGCAACGCACTTTTTTCGAGAGGAGAACGCTGATGGAACAGAACGAGATAACCTTTGTAAAGCCTGATGATTTTCATGCTCATCTCAGAAGAGGACCACTGTTAAAGAAAGTATTACCCTACAGCAATGCCTTCGGCCGAGTAGTGGTAATGGGCAACTTGACGCCCCCGGTCACAACAGCGGAAGACGCGGTTATTTACCGGCAAGAGATTTTCCTGGCTGGCGCTACCTTTGACCCGATTATGAGCATCATGCTCGTTCGCGAAACAACGCCTGGCCATATCTACAAAGCTCACGAGGCCGGAGTTGACCTTCTGAAGCTTATTCCTGGCGACACCTCAACCGGTTCAAATCAAGGTGTTTCACTGAATGATTTGCCGGAGTACTACCCGGTACTCAAGGCAGTCGAAGAATGCGGCATGCTTTTTTCCGGACATTGGGAATTAGCCAAAGAGCCTTTGGGCGGCGGAGCGATACGTGAGCGTGAAAGGGAGGCAAGGGCAATCCCGTATTGTGCCAAGGTAGTTGACAAGTTCCCCGACCTTAAGATGGTATGCGAACATGTGTCAACCGCAGCCATGGTCGATTTCGTGCTGAGTACGCCAGATAATGTTGGCGCCACGATCACTGCTCACCATATGGGTCCTTACACATATGGTGATGTTTTTGACTTCAAGAATGACATTGTCAGACCATTTCTTTACTGTAAACCCGTTTTGAAAGATCATGAGGATGTCGAAGCCGTTATAGAAGCTGCCTTGAGTGGAAATCCGAAGTTCTTTTTTGGCTCGGATTCAGCACCGCATGAAAGCAAAGACAGGCAACCTTATCCTGCAGGAATATTTTCATCACCGGTCGTCATACCTTTTCTGTGGCAGCTTTTTGAAAGCCACGGTAAAAGCAAGGAGGATTTTGAGAAGTTCACCTCCAGAAACGGCGCTGCTCATTACGGCCAGCCAGTCAACACCGACACGATCACTCTGGTTCGGGAAGACTGGAAAGTCCCTCACGTTTACAATGGTATCGTCCCTTTTATGGCAGGACGGCATCTTGAGTACAAAATCAAGGAATAGGAAATATTCCTGGTGCAACCCGCTTTTACCAGCGGGTTTTTTGTTTGAAAAAAAAGAAAGCCAGTCGGGAGACTGGCTTGATTTAAATAATGAACAGCAAGGATATGGAGCTACTTGAGGTTGTAGCCGATGATCGTGGGCCGATTTTCGACCGTGTCGATGAGCAGCCAATCCAGTTCGGCGACGTTGGCGTGGTATTCTTTGCCGCTGAGCGCCTCGATGGCGATCTGCAGCCAAGGGGAGTGAGTTCCTAGTATGACGTTGCCGTCGAGTGAGAGCGCTTCGATGATCGCTTCGTAAATCTGGTCTTCCAGCAGTTCATACTGCTTAGGCGTGCACACAATCCGCATCGCGTCGACTTCGCTGTGGTCGCATTGCTCAAGTGCCGCGACATACGAATCCATGGTAATGCCGAATTCGTTGAAGATCTGATCTTCTGAGGCAAGCCGTTTGTCGCTTGCCAGGACTTTCGGGTCTGCGCCGGCGCCGATGGCGATCAGCAGGGCTGCGTGAATGGAGCGGGACAGTTCGGAGCCGCCGACATACTTGAGACTCTGGGTAAAAGTTTCGGGTAGGTTTTGTCCGAGAGCGAGGGAAGCTGCTTGACCTGCAGGTGAGAGATGGAACTTTTTGCCAGTTTCTTTGCCGTTGCCTTTTTCAGCGTGCCTTACGAGCAGTACTTGTGCCATGATCTTTCTCCTTGTCTTGGTTTTATTTACGAGAGTTTGTCTCGTTTGGTAAAATGAGCTTAGGTTAATAAGCAAATATAGCACACAAATATGGGTTTGTCAAGGTTATTTAATGCATTTTGACTAGTTTACTAGTCAAAATGCTTGACAAAAGTAAAAATGTTTGCTAATAATGAATTATTAAGCAAACAAATATGTCAAAAATCATTATCAAGATTAAGCAGATCGCCCAGAAGCTGGACAAGTCGATTACAGATATTGCTCTGGAAACAGGACTCAATCGCAACACCATCACTGCCCTATATCATGGAAAGGTAGATGGTATTAAGTTTGAAACGATTACTAAATTCTGTGACGTTTACAAGCTCAAGCTGGAGGATATCTTAGAACTGGTCGAGGAGTCGCCGATTGCTCATAATTCTACAAACGTTTACAAGCAGGAGGGCGAGGTTATTCCTTTTACTTCCTGGGCTTTTGGCATCCAAGTGGCTGATCTGAAGAAGAATTTTTTTAAGAACGATTATGGAACGGCCTACGGTTATTGGCGCGGTGCTTATATGGAAGCCTTCTGGTCGATCGACAATGTGAACATGCTCGCAGCCGAGGTATATGATAAGTATCATCGGCCACAAGACATGGAATATTTTTATGGAGAATATCTGAAGACGGCGGCCGTTTTGGAAGAATACTATTTCGCTAGCGATGAACAATCGTTCAATCTGCAAACGGAAAAGCAGGTGTTGGATTTTTATGCGAAATTGCGCAATGCTTATGCTGATTTTTGGAGTATGGCCTTATTTATCGATGCTTTTGATTCAGGCTTCGACCATAAAAAAATCAATGAGATTGCAGCTCGGTACAGTTTTTCGCTTGATGAAGTCGGCCTGCTGACAACACCGTTTGAGATGACATTCAACAATGAAAGGCAGTTGGAGCTGTTCGAGTTAGTAGCTGCTTACAAGAAGCAGAAAAAATATAAAAAAGTAGCCGATTTCGTTGATAAGAATACTGATGCAGTGGCGTATAGGAAAAAATTCGGCTACTACAAATCGAATTATTGCTACGTCAAAAGCATCAGTCCTGAAGAACAGGCGGCAGACATAGCCAACTGGGTTAAGAATGAAGCCGAGTTCAAAAAACAATATAAAGATTTGAAAAATTACTCGAAAAACAGAGAGGAAAAAATCAGTGCATTGCTGAAGAAGAAAAAACTAAAAGAAAACCCGCTTTATTTTTTCCAGAAGTTGGCCTTCTTGCGGTGTTCGCGCCAGAAAGTCAGCTTCTGGAAAAA
>JAAXVE010000109.1 GCA_013335665.1 Candidatus Falkowiibacteriota bacterium | reverse complement strand
ATCCAATATCATTTTGCGAATTCTGACATTTACCGGAGTCACCTCGACTAACTCGTCGTCGCCGATATATTCAAGAGCGTCTTCAAGCTCCATTGTGCGCGGAGCATTAAAATGCTCGGCTACGCCATCACCTTTGGAGCGCATATTGGAAAGTTCTTTCGCTTTGCAGACATTGACGCGCAAATCGCCTGATCTGGCATGCTGGCCAATGACTTGGCCTTTGTAAACCTGGACTGCGGGGCCGATGAACAAGATGCCGCGATCCTGGATGTTGGTCAGGCCGTAAAGATTCGAGGCACCGCTTTCGAAAGCGATCAATGACCCCTGGTCACGCTCGCGCCAGTTGCCAGGGTCGACTTCGAATTGTTCAAACATGCTATTCATAATGCCCAATCCGCGAGTATCGATCATAAATTCATTACGATAACCGAAAAGGCCGCGAGTCGGTATGACAAATTCCAAAAAAGTGATATTGCTCTCCAGGCGCATCTCTTGCAGCTGGCCGTTACGGCTGCCGAGCTTCTGGATGACTGTGCCGGAGTGCTCTTCTGGCACTTCGATAAAGACGCGTTCGAATGGTACTAATTTTTTGCCGTCGACTTCCTTGACGATAACTTGCGGACGACCGACCTGGAATTCGTAACCTTCACGGCGCATACGTTCGATTAAAATGGCCAAATGCAATTCGCCACGACCGGAAACGAGCCAACTCGTACCCTCACCCTGTTCGACGTGCAAAGCCATATCGGTCTCCAACTCTTTTCTCAAACGCTCATCAATCTGGCGCGAAGTGGAGAACTTCCCTTCTTTGCCAGCGAACGGCGAGTCATTAATCATGAAGCTCATCTTGACTGTCGGCTCTTCCAACTTCAACACCGGCAAAGCTTCTGGTTCGTTCGGATCTGCGATAGTCTCACCAATGGTCGCATCGGAAATGCCAGACAAAGCGACGATATCGCCAGCGCTTGCTTCCTTGATTTCGACGCGAGCCAAGCCGGCGAAAGACATTAAGGAAACAAGGCGCGCCTTCTTGAGGACGCCTTCGCGGTTGATGTGGGCTACTTCCTGGCCAGCCTTAATCTGTCCGCGTTCGATGCGGCCAATACAGATGCGGCCTTTGTAATTATCAGCGCCAATCGTCGTAACCATCATCTGCAAAGGTCCATCGGTGGTTACCTTCGGCTCTGGCACGTTCTCCAAAATCATATCAAAAATCGGGCTGATGTCGGTCATCTTTGACAAATCCGGCTCCAGACCAGCCAAGCCCTGCTTAGCTGAAGCGTAGATGACTGGGAATTCAGCCAGTTCGTCGCTTGCACCCAAATCTATAAACAAATCAAAAGTATGGTTCAAGACATAGTCAGGGCGGGCATCCGGCTTATCAATCTTGTTTACCACAACGATAACGCGATGCTTCATCTCCAAAGCCTTGCGCAAAACAAAGCGCGTCTGCGGCATTGGCCCTTCCTTAGCATCCACCAAAAGCAAACAAGCGTCGGCCATCGAGAGGACACGCTCCACCTCTCCACCAAAATCAGCATGGCCCGGAGTATCAATAATATTAATTTTTGTGCCTTTCCAGACAACAGAGGCATTCTTGGAAAAGATGGTAATACCGCGCTCTTTTTCCAGCTCGTTTGAGTCCATAATCAGCTCGGCATTAGCCCCTTCCTTGCCCAAATCGGTTTTAGATTGACGCAACAAGGCGTCGACAAGCGTTGTTTTGCCATGATCAACGTGGGCGATGATGGCGACATTGCGAATATTCATATAATTGTTTCGGGCCTGAAAAAAACTTTTCCAACTCCCCTTGTTAAAATCAATAAAAAACTGCCGCTTGGGGCGAGCAGTAAAGACTCATTAAGTGATAATACAGTAGCACAAAGGCAAAGTTTTGTCAAAACATGGACCATACATAACAATGAATCAAGTGTATGGCATAAAAACTACTAAAAACAAATAAGCCGCGATTACAATAGTTCGCGGCTTTTCACTAAAATTAGATAGATGGTTTGAAGAATCAAATTACGGGAAAATCGATATGTCAGTAAACCCTCCACTATCTGTAATCCTGCCCGTTCCTTCGCCTTTTATGGTTTGGCGGATCCGCTTCGTGCGGACAATCCTAATGATAAAAGGCACTGAGTATGTGCGAACAACCGACGATGTCATATCGAGGGATAAGGGAGCTAGCGAAGACGCATCATACTCCAGATAGTACCTTACAAGGTCGGGAGGCTCAAGATGCGCATCCGAACTCGCAGCCCAATAGCTGTAAAAAACGATCGTCCCCGATCTCAGCTTGAAGATTCTGTAATTGCCTATCCGCTCCTTACTATCACTCGCGCCAAGCTCGATCCTTGGTCCAGAAATTGACGTGCTGTCTTCATTCGCGCAGTCGCCGGCCGCATTCTCACTCTCTTGATCAGACAATAAGACCCCCACTCCGAATGAATAATTTCCAACGAGCTTGAGCGAATGCCCGAATTCGACGATCGTTTTAGCTGCCTCGACATCAAAATCTTCGGAACCGAGCAACCTTTGAATAGCTGCATTAACGTCAAATCTTGATAACGACATCTTTGAACCCTCCTATTTAATAGATTTTCCAACTATCTTTACCAATGGACAATGTTTGCATGGCTAAGAAAAATACCATGGCAACCTAATAATGTCAAAGAGGCAAACCAGTTCAATAATGATACGTCTTGCCCGAGACGATCGTGGCAGCGCGATACAGCTGCTCAACCAAGACAACCCGCACTAATTCATGAGGCATGGTTAGGCGCGATAAGGCTAATTGATTCTTGAATTCGGACAAGATTTCTGGCGAAAAACCCAAGCTGCCGCCGATCACGAAAACCAGCGGCTGATCCGACTTGCGCCAAACTTCTGCCAGCTCAGTCGAGAGATATTCCTGGCCGCGCTCGTCTAAAAGATATATTATTGCCGATTTGCGGTTAGATAAAAAATCCCGCAAGCGCTCGGCTTCGAGATTCTTTATCTTGGCGTGATTGTCTTCGGTAAAGCTTTCAGCTTTCAATTCAACCACGTCGACTTTGGTATAAATTTTCAATCGCTTTAAATATTCGGCTATTGCTTCAACATAATGTTTCTCTTTGATTTTGCCGAATGCCACGATCGTAACTGGCTGTAACATAAACTTATTCCCTGCCAATGCTTGAAATTATTACATCGAAGGATTGATTTCCAGGAAACCGGCGTCCATGATGGATGGCTTACGATCTTCAAACTCCTCTGCCGCGACAGACCTTACCGGTTCTTCCTGTTTGGCAATATCGCTTTTCTTAAACTTGACCGAAAGCACCGGCTCGTAAGCCTGATTCTTATGATCAACCAGCTCTTCTAGTTGCTCGCCATTCATAATGTGGGTCAAGGCGATGTCGGACAACATGGTATTCTGCTCCTCCAACTCAGTCTTGAGCTCGTCTAATTTATTCAATTCACTAGCATATTCCAACTTGATCCCGTCCTCAACCTGCTTCTTCTTCAACTTCAAGGCCTCAAGCTGATCCTTGAGCTGTTGGAACTCTTCCGAATTAGCCAAGGCGTCGCGATAGGCTCCGCGCAAGTCTTTCTGCTGCTTTTTCACGATTTGAATCTGGTTAAATACTTCCTGCAAACTTTTCATAAATATGTTCTTATTAATTTTTTACTTCTCAGTAAATTTTATAAGCTTGGCACTTGCTGATGATTTTTATCGCGCATACGGAATCGTAAC
>JAAXVE010000108.1 GCA_013335665.1 Candidatus Falkowiibacteriota bacterium | reverse complement strand
TCAATCTGTTGGTGGCTGTTGAATTGTAGAAACTTGGCATTGAAATTTTTGAGTAGGGCAAAAACTTCTTTTGCTTGAAATAAGGCTTCAGAGAGGTTTTTTAAATCATAAGCATTGCCATTGCCTAAAGACAAGCGGGCTATCAAACGAGGAATGTCGCAAATTTGTTTCAATTTGTCTCGCAGGTCCTCTCGCAGAATTCTTTTGCTGATTAATTCATTTACTGCTTCTTGTCGGTCTTTTATCGCAAGGGAACTGATCAGGGGTTTTTTTAAATATTCACGTAAAAGACGGCCGCCCATGGACGTTACGGTTTTGTCTATGACTTCGATTAAAGTCCCTTTGTCATCACGCGCGCGTAGCGTGTCGAATATTTCCAGGTTTTGCACAGTTGAACGGTCGAGGACGAGATACTCTTCGCTGCGATAATAAATTATGCCTTTAAGATGCTTTAGTTTTTCTTTTTGCGTTTCTTTGAGATAAGCTAGCAAACAGGCAGCAGCCTCAATGCCAGCTGGCTTGTCTTGCAAGGAAAAGACTTCCAGACTGGCTACTTTGAATTGCTCTAAAAGTATCTCCATGCTATCACAGGCATATTTTTCCCAATCATAAAAAGGATAAATATTCATTTTATCCTCCACGCGCAAAGTTTTTAGGATCTGCGGATTGTTATAGTCCTTTTTATTCAAAATACACTCCCTGGCAGAAAACCGGAGTAACTCGCTATTAATCAAATGGAGGTTCTCCTGGCCATTGTTTACTTCGGTAACGAACATGTCGCCTGTCGAAAGGTCAACTGCCGCAATCGCGATAATTTTTTCTTTGAAAACCAAACTGATTGTAAAATTGTGCTCCTTTTTGGAAAGCTGGTTTTCATCTAAAATTGTACCAGGAGTTACGACACGTACGACTTCACGTTCTACGATGCCTTTGCCATCAGGATCACTGATTTGTTCGCAAATTGCCACTTTGTAGCCTTTTTTAACCAATTTGGCGATATAGGCATCGGCTGCATGATAAGGCACGCCCGCCATCGGGATGTCGCCATCTTTGCCGCGAGGCCTTTTGGTCAAAGTAATTTCCAGAATTGCTGCTCCAAGCTTGGCATCATCTAGAAAAAGTTCATAAAAATCGCCCAAACGAAAGAAGAGCAAACAATCAGTGTATTGCTCTTTGATTTTCATGTATTGCCGCATCATGGGCGTAGAAAATTTCTGCATATGTGCAATTATAACAGCAATTGCCCCCGATGTTAATGATTAAAAACATGTTTTTTGACAAGTTTTTAATTATATGGCCAGGGGTGTATTTTTAGTGGCTGCGGTTGTTTATAATGTCGGGCGTTAATGCTAAAATTGAATAAAGAGTAAAATATTGAGATATTTTGTATTGTATTATATGAAAGTTGTCGAAGAAAAATATGACCAGGCATGGTTCAAGAAGAGGGCTTTTGAGTCGCTTCAAAGAATCGATGCTAACTCTTGGGATTATTCCGATTCATTATTGTTATACTCGGAACAGGGACAAGAAGCTTATGAATCGGCTCAGGTGGGCGGAGAATATTATGACTTGGTAACTTTGCCGGAACATGAGCACCTTAAGGCCATTGCAAAGCAGGTCGTCGCCTCACTGCCTGATAATTTTGTTTACATTGATCTTGGCCCGGGCACGGAAGGCAAGGAAGCATATTTTTTTAATGAACTGAAGGGGCAGGGAAAAAGTTTTGTTTATACGCCTGTTGATATTAGTGATTATTTTCTGGGCATTGCAGTTGATCATGCCAAGGAGAAAGGTGTGGCGGTAAAACCGATCAAGAAGTCATTCGAGGAACTGCCAGATTCTATCAAAGCAGCGGAGAGTCCTCGCTTTGTCTCCTTGCTTGGCTTAACCTTTTCTAACTACAAATCACCTAAGATAATTAGCTTGCTCGCCGAGATCGCAGGTAAGGGCGGTTACATCCTGATTGATGTACAAGTACGTGACCGTATAGATATTCAGGCGGTGCAGGAGGCTTACCAAAAATACATGCCGCCAGCTTGTGACAGCAAGATAAGGCTGCTCGACCTTGATCCGGAAAAAGATGTTTCCCCGAGGACGGCTGATGCGAGTGTATCTATTTGGTGCTCGATTCTTAATCCGAACACATCTTTGAAGGAAAAAGGCATTAAAGCTGATGATAAACTGTTGCTCTTCCAGTCGCTACGTCCCACCAGGGAAGATTTTGAAAAAGAATTGAAAGGCTTTGATTATCAACTTCTTGATGAAGGAGGCGGCTTCATATCAGCCTTGATTAAAACTTAGCCATCTCGGTTATCAGTAAATAATTAATTTAATGAGATCAAAATGCCAGTGAGTCAAGAGGAATATTTATATATTGAAAGCACTACCAGCCTTTGTTCGCATTGCTTGAAGAGGATTGACGGTAAGATTATTGTAAAGGAAGGAAAGATTTATGTTTTGAAATATTGCATTGAACATGGTAAGCAAGAGGAGATATTGGAGGAAGATGCTGAATATTATCTTGGTAGAATGAAGTATACTAAGCCTGGTTCAGTTTCAAAAACTCAAACCGAAAGAGGTCAAAACTGTCCATTTGACTGCGGCCTATGTCCAGAGCACGAACAGCATTCCTGTATCGGTTTGATCGAAGTGACGAATAAGTGTGATTTGAAGTGCCCGACTTGTTATGCTAATAGCGGTGACGGCGAATTCTTGCCTTTGGATAAAATCGGTGAAATGCTTGATTTTTTCGTTGATTCTGAATTCGGTAACGCTGAAATCCTGCAAATAAGCGGCGGCGAGCCGACCACTCATCCGCAAATCATCGAGATCATTAAGTTGGCCAGAAAGAAAAATATCAAGTATGTCATGCTTAACACTAATGGCTTGCGTTTGGCGCATGATCGTGATTTCGCAAGGGAATTGAGCCAGTTCGTCGGTGGCTTCGAAGTATATCTTCAGTTTGACGGCTTTGATAAAAAGACTTATGAACACCTGCGTGGCCGCGATCTGCTGGAAATCAAACAGAGTGCAATAAATAATCTGACGGAGTTCAATATACCAATTACGCTAGTCTCGACGATTGAGCGTGGCATCAACGACCAGGAGGTCGGAAGGATCGTCGAATTCGGTATTAACTCTAAGTGCATCCGGGGGATTAATTTTCAGCCTGTAGCCTTCTTTGGCCGCCATAAGGATTTGGATGCAAAAAATAGGATTACAATCACCGGCATAATCAATAATATCAGTAAGGAGATGAATGGCATGGTTGGCAAAAAAGATTTTTTCCCTTTGCCATGCAATGTGGATAGGGTGGCAATCGCTTATTTGTACAAATTAAAAGGAGAGTTCGTCCCATTGACCAGGGACCTGCAAGTCGCGGACTATCTCCCGATTATTAGGAATACTTTCAAGTTTGATCCTGAAGATTTTTTGAAAGATCTGGCCGGCAAAGCTTTTTCTCCTTCAGGAGGCTGCTGCGATTATTTGGGCATGATGAAAAATTTCAGTAAGTTGATACCTAAGAGCTATTTTTTAAAGTCGGAAAAAGAAAAAGTTGAGTATGTGAGCGAAAACATTTTTCGTATAAGTATAACCTCTTTCGTTGATGCTTATAATTTCGACATGAAATCGATGAAAAAAGAGTGCGTGCACGTCATTACGCCTGATCTGAAAAAGATACCTTTTTCAGCTTATAATATGCTGTATCGAAACAAATGAAAATCAAGAGGTTGATAATAATATCAACGGTCATAATTTTT
>JAAXVE010000021.1 GCA_013335665.1 Candidatus Falkowiibacteriota bacterium | reverse complement strand
TTCTTGTTTCCAAATAGGAACCAGGAATAAAGTCATACCGTTGAAGCAGCAGGCAGCGCCGGGTACGTATGTCTATCCACGCTACAAGTTGGAAAATGTAATAAAACAGAAGATTTTTGGAACGAATATTGATATCGATCATTAATCGAGAAAAATCGACAATTATCTTATGAAAAAATCAATCTTCATTTTCACTGTCCTAATTTTCCTGGTAACTGTCGTTTGGGCTGGCTATTTTTTCTGGAGAAAATTTTCAAACATTAATACGGCGGTAAAACCTCCACAGAAGAATATTGTCCAGCTGTATGAACAATTGCGACACAAAGCTTCTTCTACGGTTGCTACTTCGACCAAGCCTGATGAAATCGCCTCAACTACCCCGACCAGCACCTTGTCTAATCTCATAGTTGTTGATTCTCCCAAGGTAAATGATATGGTTGCCAGTCCAATATTGATCAGCGGACGCGCTCGAGGCAATTGGTTTTTCGAGGCTTCTTTTCCGGTGAAATTGCTCGATGCGGATCGTAATGTTATTGTCCAGGCGCCAGCCCAGGCACGGGGAGAGTGGATGACTGAAGACTTTGTGCCGTTTTCTTTGTCACTGGCCTTCACCGTTCCGACGTCTAGCGCTTCCGGTTATTTGGTATTGGAAAACGACAACCCTTCAGGCTTACCAGCCAATAGTAAAAGTTTGGAGCTGCCTGTCCGTTTTAGGTAGGAACATATGATGACGCGCAAGAGATTAGCCTTGATTCTTGCGTCGTTTTTTTTGCTGGCAGCTACGTGCGTCGCTTTACCTTTACTGTTTGATAAGACTCCGCGTGCTCGCGTGACATTTCTTAACGTCGGGCAAGGTGATGCAGTTTTGATACAAACATCGGGGGGACAGCGCGTGCTGATTGATGCCGGTCCGGACGGATCTGTCGGGGCAGAGTTGGCGCGAGCTCTGCCTTTCTGGGCCGACAGTTTGGATGCGGTTATAATTACTCATGCCCATGCTGACCATTATGGCGGATTGCCAACCATATTGAAGCGATTCAAAGTCGGTTGGCTGATTTATGGACAAAGCTCTTTGACCGATGGCAGCGTGGGCGCGATCAATGAAGCGGCAGTCAGCGGCGGAAGCAGGGTTGGCACTGTGGCCACAAGCAAAAAGATGAATGTCGGCCATTGTCTGCTGGAGCTGGGTGGGCTGCCGGAAACCCAGGATCGCAACGACCAATCATTGGTCGGCCGCCTGAAATGCGATGATGAGAGTTGGATGTTTTTAGGCGATCTGTCTGCCGAGCACCAGTCCGACCTGATTCGCAAGCACCCGGATTGGCGTAGCGACATAGTCAAAATCAGCCATCATGGCTCTGATGATGGATTGAATGAGGAGTTGCTGAAAGCGGTGGGCGCGAAGTATGCGGTGATTTCTGTCGGCAAGGAAAATAAGTTCGGACATCCAAGCCTTCGTTCCCTTAAAAAGCTGGAAAGGCTCGGTGTCCAGGTTTTTCGTACCGATATCGGCGGAGCGATAAATGTCTTGGTTGATAAAGGAAAAACAGTCCTGAACTACGCTGGCAAAGACTTGCTTATCAAATAAAATCAAGCTATAATGCGAATACAATTTTTAAATTTATGACTGAACAAGTGAAAACAATTCTAGTAATTGAGGACGATCCGGTTTTGGGCGTCATGTATAAGACAAAGCTCGAAGCAGAAGGGCATAAGATAATTTTGGCCACAAATGGCGCCGACGGACTGGATGCTATCAAAGAAAATAGCCCAGATTTAGTATTGCTCGACATTATCCTGCCGCAGCTCGACGGATTTTCCGTATTGGAAGACATGAAAGGCAGTACCAAGACAAAAGGTATTCCTGTAATCCTTTTGACTAATCTAGGCACTGAAGAGGATAAGAAAAAGGGAATGGAGCTGGGCGCTAGCGATTATCTAGTGAAAGCTGATTATACGCCAGAGCAGATAAGCGAAAAGATTGAAAAATTTTTAAAATAATTTCCTGATCCGCCAAGAACTACCTTCCGGTAGTTTTTGATTTATCAGAAAAGTGAAGAAGTATGAGTATGAAAAAAGAACAGACATTTGTCATCATCAAGCCCGATGGCGTACAGCGTTCGCTGATCGGAGAGATCATTGGCCGTATCGAACGTGTCGGCCTAAAAATTACTGGAATCAAGTTTGTCGTGCCAACCGCTGAGCAGTGCTGGACTCATTACAACAAGGATGATGCCTGGTTCCTGTCAAAAGGAGAGAAGATCGCCAAACAGCGCGCTGATGCCGGCTTGCCGCTCGAAAAGGAAGCTATCGAGTATGGCCGCGACATCATCGGCCAACTGGTTAAGTTCATGACCTCGGGACCGGTTGTGGCTATTGTTATCGAAGGCAACCAAGCTGTCGCTAATGTTGTTAAATTGGTTGGCGGCACCGAGCCGACTACGGCCGACATCGGCACGATCCGCGGTGACCTAACTCTTGATTCTTATGATTTGGCAGGCTTGGATGGTCGAGCTGTGCGCAACCTGATCCATTGCTCGGACAAGCCGGAAGAGGCACAGCGCGAAATTGCGATCTGGTTCAAGCCGGAAGAAATCATCTCATATCGCTTGGTAGCTGAGCAGATCCTTTATGATGTAAATTTGGACGGTATATTGGAATAAAGGCCAATATTAGATAAAAAAAAGAAGTTGTCAACGTGTTTTGTTGACAACTTCTTTGTTTTTTGCTATTTTTATGCCATATGAATAAACATTTCCTGACCAGCATTATTGTCGTCAACAACTTCCTCTTGGGGAAGCTTTCTGTGCTGGGTAAGGTTAAAATGGATTAATCGCAAGATTACATAAAACCGAGCCCGGCCACAAGCCGGGCTTTTTTTGTCCTTTGATACCAAAGTTTTTTGTCCGGGTCATTGCGACCCTTAACGCCAAGGAGGTACGTTATGGAACCTAACAATGTCATGCGGTATTGTGGTCGGTGTTACAAGTCTTTATTGCCAAGTGAGAAGAGCTGTCCCGATGGCTGTGACGCATCTATTGTGACGCAAGAGCCAATTACGCCTGGGAAAGAAATCGAGCCGGCCATCGGCTTGGCAACGGAAAATCCGCCGCCTTATTACGGCGATTTTGATCGTCGGCGGCCCAGAAGATAAGAGTTAGTGCCACTGACTGAAGCAGGAGGCTTACCAGCTTAGCGCGTAAAATTCCAAGGGGCTCTTTGGAAAACCATTAGAGTAACCCTCGATGGTTGCGCTTCCTGTCAGGGTCGTACTGGCATTGATTGGGCACGAGGTTACAAGCCCGTGCCCAATTAATCAAATTACTGTGTCATGAAATTACATTGATTTTCAGTGAAAGGAGTGTTTTGTATGAAAGAAGGCCAGATTTTTCGAAGTGCAGAGCGCGTTAAAAGAGTTTTGAAACCAGGTCAAGTAGTTGCAGGTTTGGTCTTTGGCCAAGACGAGCGCATTCAGATTTGCAGCCCAGTCATGGACAGGAATAACTGCCTTGAGATTGTTATGGGTCACATTAGTTTCGGTTTGAACACCTACATGCTCATAACCAAGGAAACAGGTGATTGCCAGGGCGGTAAACATATTTCACTTTGTCAGATCTGCCAAGCAGCTCAGAAAACCTGAGCCCTTGCCAGTAACCTCAGCAACGGGGAGGTGTGTATGCCATTTACTACCGAAGAGGAAATAAAGCGTGCAATGAAGCACAAAACCCCTAACGATGAACTTACTACCCCTCCAGGGTATAGCAGAATGATCTTGCCTGATCGACCTTCTTTGCCGCTTCGCGACAACAACAACTCCGCTTTGGAGCAAATCGCAATCAGCTTAAAAGGCACAGTCGAGTTCGTTCCGGACAAAAAATAGTTCACGGCCCGTCGTTACAAACGGCGGGCCACCCTTTTACCCATAATTGGTTCAGATATAAAACGAAATTATATGCGAAAAATGAATAATGCAAAATTAAATCTCCTACTCTCGCTCCTCCTTTTAAGGCGGCCTTTTGTTGTTTGAGTGAAAAGTTTTTTTAACCAGACAAGAAGAGGCCGCCAGACAAAGGCGGTTTTTTTGTACATTAATAATCTAGAAGTGTTCACATAATCTAAAATGAGAAAGGGGAAGTAAGTCAACCGTAGTTAGGAGATGTTAAACGAGTGCAGTACTGAGACTATGCCAAGGAGGCAAATGATGAGCCAGAAAACAACCGAAAAAGATGAGAAAAAGCGCATTATCGTGTTTGACACAACTCTTCGTGATGGCGAGCAGTCGCCGGGCAACAGTATGAACATCGAGGAAAAAGTCCGAATTGCCAAGCAGCTCGAGAAGCTTAACGTCGATGTGATCGAAGCAGGATTTCCTATCGCTTCGGAAGGTGATTTTGAAGCAGTTAGGCGCATCGCCGCCTCTATCAAAGGTCCGCAGATCGCCGGCCTCTGCCGCGCGAATCCGAAAGATATCGACTGTGCATGGGACGCGCTTAAGCCAGCAGGCGAAAGAGCGAGAATCCACACCTTCATCGCAACCTCCGACATTCACATGGAGTACAAGCTCCAAATGGAGCCGGAAAAGGTTTTGGCCACAGCTATTGCCGCAGTCAAGCGTGCTGCTAGTTACACTTCCAATGTCGAGTTTTCCTGCGAGGATGCCACTCGGACACGTCTACCGTTCTTGGCGCAAGTAGTTGAGGCGGTCATTGATGCTGGAGCCACCACGGTCAACATTCCGGACACGGTCGGTTATACCATCCCGTTCGAGTATTTCAACATCATCAAATACCTGAAAGACAACGTCCCCAACATCGACAAGGCGGTCATTTCCGTCCATTGTCACAACGATCTGGGATTGGCCGTCGCCAACTCTATCGCCGCCATCCAGGCAGGGGCGGAACAGGTTGAGTGCACAATCAACGGTATCGGCGAACGCGCCGGCAATTGCTCGCTTGAAGAGTTGGTCATGACCTTGCGTACGCGCCAGGACATTCTGCCTTTCTTCACCAAAGTAGCAACCCAACAGATTACACCTGCCAGCCGGCTGCTTTCGACGGTTACCGGTATCATGGTACAGCCTAACAAGGCGGTAGTCGGCGCAAATGCCTTTGCTCACGAATCAGGCATTCACCAGCACGGCATGATGATGGATTCATCCACTTACGAGATAATGACGCCGGAGTCGGTCGGACTGGGCGCCAGCGTTATCGTGCTGGGTAAGCACTCCGGTCGTCACGCCTTCAAGAAGCGCCTGATCGATCTCGGTTACGAGTTGGATGACGAAGCTCTGGATAAGGCCTTCAAGAAGTTCAAGGCCTTGGCCGATGCGAAAAAAGAGATTTTCGATGAAGACATTGACGCAATGATGGCCGAGCAAGTATTGCGCCTTAATGACCGTTACCAGCTTGATCATATCACCGTCACCTGCGGCACTTTCCAGTCTGCAACCGCGACTGTCCAGATGCAAGTCGATGGAGTAACTGTCAGGACGGCTGAGCTTGGCGACGGTCCAGTCGATGCGGCTTCCAAGGCTATTAAGAAATTGACCAGAAGCAAGTGCAAACTGCTTAACATGAATATCGGTTCGATAACTAGCGGGACAGATGCCCAGGGTGAAGTCACTGTAAAGATCGCCAATGGCGATAATCGCGCCATTACCGGACGCGGCTCATCGACCGATATTATCGAAGCGGCAGCCAAGGCCCTGATTAATGCCTTGAACTGCCAAGCAGCTGTAAACCGCGAAAAAATTGTCATGATGAACACTTCTGGAGAGGGGGAATAAATTGACCAGGGTGGCAAACATTGCCACCCTTTTTTTTCATTTGCTTGCGCTTTTTGCCATGTTTCATTATAGTATACAAATTGTTAAACAGAGTTTTTTGGCTAATATAAAATAAAAATACCCAATACCCCTTGTCAAAATCCTGATTTGTGCTATAATTATCCACATATGTTTAAGACAACACAAAAAACTAATTTCTGGTTTAGCTATTACTTTACGGGCTCCCAGCGGAGATCAGTTTTTTGTGGTGTTTTAACTCAGTAGAAAGTTAAAGCTCACTAGGGAAAACGAAACTGACCTCCAAGCGGGGTCAGTTTTGCTTTATAAACGGTTTGTTAATATATTCCAATCAATCAACTCACATGCAACACAATATCATAAAGATCTATTATTTCTTCTTTTGGGGCTTCTTTAGCAAGAGGCTAGTGTTGCGTATGATCTAATTAGTAGAAAGATTATATAAGCAAGACTGGCCTCTATCAAAAAGGGGTCAGTCTTTTTTTTACAGATTCGGATAGCTCATTAATAAAAACACTTCATATATCAAGGTTCGGAAAGGAAAAATTATGACAAGTCAAAATCTGAAAGGGGGCTGTCAAATGTATAATCTGAAATGGGTTCCAGGTTGCGGCTTGCTCAGTGACGACGGTTTAAAGGATGACGAATGTCCTGGCTGTTTTGGCGGGCACATAAGCATGCTCTCTCGTAATGAGCAATGGCATTTGTACTGTAACGAATGCGGTATAGAGGGCGGCAGTTTCAAAATGCGATAGGAGAGGATACTATGGAAAGAATGAGTAAAAGAGATCTGTGTATTATGCTGGTCGGATGCATTATGGAAGGCAACACGAAAAAAGAAAAGCAAATCAACGAAATCCTTAAGAGTAGACAAGGGGAGGACTCATGAAAGACAGGTCGCCAGACAAACATTACGCCGATTGGTCGGTCGATATCCTGAATGACCAGCCTTGCCCGAATCCGCAGTGTGCCCACCCCGACGTTGAAGTCGCATTTGGCACCTCAGATGATTTTGAAGTGAATTACAATTTCTGCAATGGATGTGGCGCTCATGGACCGTTGGCATTCTTGTAGATTTCCCGGAGGGTGGCAGCATCATTTGCCACCCTCCACCCAATCATTTACAATGACTTTAAATATTAAACAATATGACAATAGATTTAAACGAATGGAGGCGAGAGATCGACATAATCGATGGTGAGATCTTGTCACTACTAGAAAGGCGTTTTGAGGTTGTTAAGCAGATCGGCATTTATAAAAAAGAGCATGGTTTGCCAGTGGTTAACAAGCAAAGGGAAGAAGAGCTACTTAAGTGCCTTGCTGAACGTTCCAGTCTTGAGCCGGGGTTTATTTTGGAACTATATCGGGTAATTTTTAACCAATCTTATAATTTAGAAGAATAATATGTCTAACAAGATCATTATCGGAGTGTCTGGCAACCGTGGCAGCTTCTCGGAAGAAGCAGCTAATTATTATTGCCAGAAGAACGGCATTGCCGATTACGAACTGAGTTATCTAGTCAACGTCAACAACGTCCTAACAGCTTTAAACAAGGAAGAGATCGACCTCGGCGTTTTCCCTGTAGAGAACTCGAATGGCGGTATAGTTTACGAAGCTTTGTATGCCATGAGTCAGAATAATTTCAAGATAGAAAAGATTTTTGAGATCGACATCAGAATGAACTTGATGGTTAAGCCGGGCACCAAAATCGAGGACATTAGGCACATTACCTCGCACGACCAGGCATTGAAGCAGTGCCGCATGTACTTGCGGCGGAAATGGGCACAGGCAGAATTGGCTGAATATTCAGACACGGCCAGCGCGGCTAAAGATGTCGGCAGCGGCGTCTTGTCTCCGGACACGGCCGCCATCGCGCCTAAGATCTGCGCCGAGCTTTACGGCTTGGAAATTCTGGAAGAAGGTATACAGGATTTGAAATTCAACTTTACGACATTTGTCGCAGCTAAAAAATATGAATAAAAATCTGACTATCGGTATCATCGGCCTCGGACGCTTTGGCGGCTTGCTGGCAAGCATTCTTTCGCGTCATGTCAAGGTTCTTGTGTATAATCTGAATCAGGAAGGTTTGGCCGAACGCGCCAAGAAGATCGGTTTTGAAGTGGCCAGCTTGGCCGAGGTGTCACAATCCGATATCGTGATCGCGACCGTGCCGATCTCGTCCACTGAGGACCTGATCAAGGAAGTCGCCCCGATGATGAGGCCGGGCAGTCTACTGCTCGATATCTGTTCAGTTAAGGTCATGCCGTGCCAATGGCTCAAGCAGCATGCCCCGGACAATATTGAAATCATGGGCACCCATCCAATGTTCGGCCCGGTTACTGCCAAATACGATTACGAGCAGCAAGCTTTTACGCTTGAAGGGCTGCAGATCGTGCTGTGCCCGTTGCGCATCAGCGACGAGCGTTTGGAAAAGATTAAATCCTTCCTTGCCGGTTTGGGGCTGGAAGTTATCGTGACAACGCCAGAAGATCATGATGAGCAGAACGCGATAACATTGAGCCTGGTTCATTTTCTGGGCCGTTCACTGAAAGAAGCCGGCATCGGCGAGCAGCGCATCTTTACTCCGGGATTCAGCAACCTATTGAAGATTTACGAGCATACCATTTCTGACGATTGGCAGCTGTTTCTTGATATGAATAACTATAATCCATACGCCAAGGAGGTCAGACAGCGTTTCATGGACGCCTGTCAGACCGTTAATGAAAAAATAAGAGAAGACTATGAGCATACTTTCCAAAAGAATTGAAAAGCTTGAAGGTTCGGGCATTCGCAAGATTTTTGATCTGGCTGCCAAGAGCAAGGGCGAGTTCGTCAACCTTTCGATCGGCCAGCCGGACTTCAAAGTGCCTGCTAACCTGAAAAAAGCGGCCAAGACGGCAATAGGCAACGATTGCAACTCTTATTCGGCCACGGCGGGCGTGAGCAAGCTGAAACAGCAGATTGCTTTGAAGCTCCAGCGCGATAACGGGATCAAAGCCAAGGAAGATGAAATTATCGTGACGAGTGGCGTTTCAGGCGCTATCTTTTTGCTGCTTGCCTCGATACTCGACCCGGGCGATGAAGTCATCCTGCCCGATCCTTATTTCGTGGTTTATGAGCAAGCAATAAAATTTTTAGATGCGAAAGCGGTGCTATTAGACACCTACCCGGATTTCCATATCGATGTAGAAAAGTTGGAAAAAATGATTACGTCCAAAACCAAGGCGTTAGTCATTAATACACCTAACAACCCGACCGGCGCCGTCTTGAGCAAACGCGAGTTGCAGAAGATCGCCAAGGTCGCACGCAAGCATGGCTTGCTCGTAATATCCGACGAGATTTACGAGGCCTTTGATTACGAGCAGCAGTTCGCCAGTATGGGCAGCGTCTACAAGAACACCGTCACTTTGAACGGCTACTCCAAAAGTCATGCCATCACTGGCTGGCGTGTCGGCTATGCGCATGGGCCAAAGGAAATTATCGCGTCCATGAACAAGCTGCAGCAGTATACTTTTGTCTGCGCGCCTTCTTTCGCTCAGCACGCCTTGGCCAATGAGCCGGATTTCAATTTCGCTCCGATCGCCAAGCAGTATAAAAAGAAGCGCGATCTGGTTTACCAAGGGCTCAAGGATAAGTACGAGTTGAATATGCCTGAGGGGGCATTTTATGCCTTTATAAAGATACCCGCTGGCCGCAAAGATTTCATTAATGAGCTGATCAAACATGGCGTACTAGTGGTGCCGGGCAGCGTTTTTTCCCAGAAAGACAGTCATTTCCGCTTGTGTTTCGCCGTCGATGATGCAGTCTTGCGCAAAGGCATAGAAATCATAAGAAGCTTGGCGTAAACGGAAAAAATACTTGTCGAAACTGGCCGGAAGACCTTGATTTTTCCAGAAGATACGGCTACAATATGAATGTAAGGAAGCATGTTTGATATTTTGTTTCGGAAGCAAAAAAGCGTAAGCTGGTTTGTTTCCGGCCAGAAAGCTTCACCGAAGGCCAATGCAAGTTTTGGATCAAACTTTAGAATTCTGGCAAGCCGTTTTAGTTCCAGGCTGAGGCTTGGACTATAGGCTCTACAAGGGTGAACTGGCAAGGGGCAGATTGTTTAGAGGAATCCGGGCAATCCGTCTCGCGCCACCTTCCGATTCGTTCGGAAACCTATTTCATTCTTTATGCCAATTCTTGATTGGTTACTCGGTGAAGCTTTTTTGTTTGGAAAAAAAGCTCACCAAATAATCAGGTAGACATGTTCTCGGCTGGCCCGATAAATGGCGATTATTTTTCCTGCTTAGACGGAAATCTGTGCATTTTTTCTGTAAAATAATATTGATTAGAATTTTTTTACAGAAAAAATAGCTACGACCTGCCTGCCGGCAGGCAGGTTCCGTATGCGCGATAAAAATAATCGCCATTTATCGGGCCGAAACCATGTAACTGTTAGAATAGTTGGAAAAGATGAGAAATAGTACCTAATTGGGCGCGGTAGGCGCTACGACCTTCGCGGGGTATAGTATAGTGGTAGTACGCGAGCATGGGGTGCTTGTAGCGGCGGTTCGATTCCGCCTACTCCGACAACTGA
>JAAXVE010000020.1 GCA_013335665.1 Candidatus Falkowiibacteriota bacterium | reverse complement strand
TTTTTCCGCATTAGCAATGACCTCACGCAAATCTTTGACGCCGCTCGTGACAGCGCTGATCTGTATAAAACGCGATTTAGTCTGGTTGGCGATGATGTGTGCCAGTGTTGTCTTGCCTGAGCCAGGCGGCCCCCAAAAAATCATCGATGGCAACTGGTCAGACTCAATAGCTTGGCGCAATAGCCGACCCTCGCCCACGATATCTTCCTGCCCGAAAAACTGGCTAAATATCTTGGGGCGCAGCCTGTCAGCTAATGGTATGTTTTGCTTTGCATGTTTCATAAGCACAAATTAGCAGAAGACGGACGATAATTCAATATAAACAAAAAAGCAGGATTGCCGCCTGCTTTTTTATCAGCGTTCTAGGCTTCAACGTCACCGCCATATCGCCGCTCGCGCTTGTTGTAATCGTCAATAAGATTGGACACGTCCTGCTCTTCAAAATCCGGCCAATACTTTTTTATGAAAAAAAGTTCGCTATAAGCCGACTCCCACAAAAGAAAACCTGACAATCTATGTTCTCCAGATGTGCGAACAATCAAATCAGGATCAGGCAAATCCGGCTGATAAAGGTATTTTTTTATTGTTCCTTCATGCACTTGCTCGACCGTAAGATTATTCTGCATCATCTTTTTGACTGCATCAATTAATTCCATGCGGCCGCCGTAATTCAAACAAATATTCAAGGTGCCTCCACGATTGTTCACCGTCTTGGCCATGGCATCACGGCAAACATCTGGCAAATCGCCTGGCAGCTCATTGATGCGCCCGGAAAGAAGCATGCGATAATCCTGCTCATTAGCCAAAATAACAGATTCTTCTATGGCCTGTTTTATAAGCTTCATCAAGTAGTTGACCTCATCAGTCGATCGCTTCCAATTATCGGTCGAGAAGGCATATACGGACAACACTTTCACCCCTCGGCTAAAAAACCAAAGTGGTGCCTCCTGCACTTTCTTATAACCCTTATAGTGTCCCTCAAAGCTAGGCAGATTGCGCTCACTGGCCCAGCGCCGGTTTCCGTCGAGAATAATAGCGACGTGCTCAGGCACCTTTTGATTATTCTTCTTTGATTCAATCATATCAATTTTGAATTTTTAATTTTGAATTTCGAATCAATTTTTATTGTCCGAATGTTTTAAACATTAAATCATTAGAATTTCAAAATTTTTTACGATTTTTATTTTGAAATTTTAACCAATTTCACCTTGTCGCCCGCACCGCTAACGATCCTCACTTGCATCTTGCTGACATTGAACCAATCAGCCAAGTAACGCACGAGTTCAAGATTGGCCTTGCCCTGCTCTGGTGCTGCAGCCACATCGACCTTAATCGTATCGCCTTCTGGAGTTGCCAGCACGCCGCGTGCTTCCGTCGAGGCCGCGCCCGGCCTGGCCTTGATGCGAAGATAAACTTCTCCGTCCTGTTCAAATTTTTTCGCTAATTCAGTGAACATTAGTTCTGTTTAGTTGTGAATAAAATGGCATTTGGTATATCCCTGCCAGGAGAAATCATAAACTCATCATTATAAAAGAGGGCTGTCGAGTAACCTCCGTCGATGTTCAAGGCGTATTCCATCTCAAGCGCTTGGCAAACCATGGCTAAATCCGGCACTGTTGAATTATGCGCGCTGATAATATACATTTTTCCTTCTTTATACCCTAGCGCATTCTTGATAGTCTTGCCAGTGCGCTGTTTTTCATCTACCTCCCAATCAATAAGAGTGTTCATCTTATTCTCGATCAGGCGCGGCTTATTCCCTATTGCCGCCTTAATCTTGACTCCGTTAGCGTTTTCGAAGAATTCGACGCTTTTAAACTCACGGCTGTCCTTGAAATAATAGAATTTATTATTCTGATCAAAGACCATGATCGGTCCAGTCGTCCAATACTTTAGCTGATCATCGTTGATCAGAACTTTCTGCTTGGAATTATAAATTGGAAAAAAATAATAATTACGCTTACTGGCATTGGTGTCAAAATAGCTACCATTAATTGCCGCAAATGTCCCCGGGGTTGACTCAACATAACTGATCAACGGCTTGGCTCGGCAACCAGTCTTACAGGTAGCAGTGTCGGCCGTATCAGTCACGATATCGAGTTTGGGGTTGCTTAGATCGATCATAACCAGATCTACCTTAAAATCACCAGCAGGCGTCTTGACTGTTTTTTGCACATAACTACTGTACTGATCAATACTTTCATCTGTTCCTGGCTTATGGATCAGCGCCAAGTCCCTTATCCGCACACCAAGGCCCAAGCGGCGCATTACTTTAAAAGCATCCTCTGGACGACCTAGGTAATATTTTTTCAAATCAACCGGATTTACATACCAGGCCTCGCCGTTGCGCTCGACCTGCAAAATTATCTTGCCAGCCAGACTTTTGGCCAAAGCTTTATCGCCCTCGACGTCCATTCCTTCTTGGGCGATTTTCTGAAATGTAGCTTCGGTCACCCCTACGCCCAATTTGCGCATGACCGTGAAAGCGTCGGCAGGCCGACCAAGATAATACCGCTTTGAATCAGCCGGATTGACATACCAGGCTTCACCCTTGCCCTGGGTACTGATAAGGATCCGACCAGACAGGCGCTTAGACAAAGAATCGGCATTGGCTGCGAACGGAAGACAAATGCTTAATAAGAGTGATAATATTGCTAATCTTTTCATCATATTATTGATTATGCCCGCTATCCCTAAAGATGCGGAGTTATTTTAGTTATTATTACCTTTGTGCATATACATAATTCTGTACTGCCGTCGCGACCGTTTCCAAACTCTCCGGACTGCACTTGTCGGTTGTGTCATTAACAGTATGGTAATAAGGGTAATCAAAGTCAATTACCAAGAAGCTAGGCACCCCGACCCGATTTAGCGGGGTGTGGTCGTCACTGACACCCAATCCGACTTTGTCCTCAAATGCGCTGCTATCGACTCTTCTGGCGATCTCCCAGAACGACAAGGTTTGCGCTGACGCATTTTCAAGAGAAGTTCTCTCCTTTGTAA
The DNA here is from genome assembly GCA_013335665.1 of Candidatus Falkowiibacteriota bacterium. Lineage (GTDB taxonomy): Bacteria > Patescibacteriota > Patescibacteriia > Patescibacteriales > GWE2-39-37 > JAAXUA01. The sequence goes on along the minus strand of JAAXVE010000020.1, from coordinate 7,414 downwards.
TATTAAGATGCTTATCGCAGATCATATCTAAAACGACTGCTCCCATAGGCTTGTTTTCCCCATAGATATCATTCAAATGCTCAGCAAAATAGGTTGACCCAAGTGGTTTCCAATTAGTAAAATCATCCCCCTGATCCTCTTCACCTTCCTCACCGTCAAAGAAAACAAAGTCTACGCCTACGCCGGGCAGCTTATTGGCATTGGCAAAAGTTTTTGCCAGCTCAAGCAAAACAGCCACACCAGAAGCAGAGTCGTTAGCGCCTGGCACCGGCTCGCCTTTTCTAAAAGAATCCTTGTCTGCAGTTTTTTTGCTGTCATAATGCGTGGCTAATATGATACGTTTTTTGTTCTCCGGCTTTAGCCTCCCGATAATATTAGTCAGCCCGATCTTCTTACCGTCCGTGCTGACATGCTGCCAGGTTTGCAATTTCACTTCCGGAACAAAGGCAGACATTTCTGAGACAAGAAATTTCTGCATACTGGCATGGCCGGGAGCGCTTAGATAACGAGGCCCATAGCGTAGCTGCTGCTTTATGACATTAAGCATCTCGTCACCATCTATGCTCTTTATGGGCTTGAGTTCGTTTTCAAGAACTTTGGATGTTAGGTATTCCACGGGAGCGAAATCATCTGTAAGAATCGGGTATGCTGACAATTCAAACCTACTCAAATCAATTGCCTTACTGCCAAGCGTTTGGATCGTCTGATCTTTTTCATTTGTTATTTTCTTGCTCTTGAAATCAATCCGCTTATCGCTGTTCCAGCCCACAAAAATGATATTCTGTGAATCAATCTTATCTGGCTTTTCAACTGCAAAAAAATAACTATTAGGAAATACAGTCTGAAAAGTCTTAATTTCAGACATTATCAACGATTCGTCCTGCCGCGACAAGTCTCCGATCAGATTAGCCACGAATACGCCGTCCTGACTGAGCCGGCTTTTCGCAATATCGAAGAACTCCTTAGTGGTAAAATGAGCAGGAACGGAAAACAAAGAATAATATACATCGCTGAAAATCATATCATACTTCTTGTCCGTATCATTAAGAAGGCGCCGGCCATCATCCGTATAGTTAACCAGGCGATCGGATTCAACCACATTAAAATATTTTTTGGCAAGATCATACAAAGAAGGCTCGATTTCAGAAACATCAACACGGACATCTGGCAACTCCTGCAATAATACCTTTGGAATAGAATAAACTCCGCCGCCAATAACCAGCACGTTCTTTAGGTCAGGCTTAAATACTTTATATAGAGAATAATACTTCGTATATTTGAAGGGTAGCTCGTCAGAATCCAGATACATAGCCCCGGAAGAACTGCGATCCTGCGTAAAAAATCTAGCCGGGTGTCCATTCAAATTACCGTTATAAACCGATAGTCTTTCGTAAATGCCATCATGGACATACAGTACATCGCTTCCATATACTCTATAGGACAACAATAGGCTGCCGAGCAGGAGTGAAATAACGAAAAAAATCTTTGTTTTGTTGATTCTTTCCTTAAATACTCCCATTAACACCAACGGAACAAGACCGACAACCACCAGCAAAACTGCAACCGAGATCGTAATCTGACTGACGCCGAAGTGCGGAATTAGGACAAAGCCTGCCAACAGGCTGCCGAAGATGCTGCCAAGCGTCGACCAGAAGAATACACCGCCCGAGATGCTGCCGATTCCTTCATCTGGAAAATTTTTTACCTGAAGCTTGATCGCATAAGGCGAGAGCATACCGAGTAAAAAACTGGGGATGAAAAAAAGGAGTAATGATGAGATGATCGGACCAGTCGTCGTGGGTAACGAATAACCAAGGGATGGGAGAAACATCTGCGTTAAAACCTGCAACAGCATAACGCTTAAGCCACTCAAGAGAATAATCGAATAGAATGCTTTTTCTGATGGATTCTTGTCAGCCGATTTCCCTCCGACATAATAGCCAGCGCTCAATGCGGCTAAAACAATACTAATGACGCTGGAAACGGTAAAAATGGTGTTCCCATAATAAGGCGACAAAATGCGAGTCGCCACGACTTCTACGACAAGCACGCACGCGCCGGTCAAAAAAATAACTATCGGCAGGATATTTTTTTTAAGATTTACCATATTTCATCTTCTTTATCCGCCTTTAACTAACGCAACCACGGCAGAACGGCCCACGTCCTTGCCTAATATGACGCGTTTTATATGTCGGGCTACCCGGAGTCGAACCGGGGTTACACGCACCCGAAGCGTGCGTAATACCGTTATACCATAGCCCGCATTATTTTATCGGATCGAGTACCTTGCTTATAACAAAGCTTATTACTGATAAGATTATGCTGAACAACAATGCATTAATAAACCCGCCCACTTCGAATCCTTTGACGATCGAACTAGCCAGCATGACCAGTAAGGCATTGATAACCAAGGTAAAAAGACCAAGCGTCAAAATATTTATCGGCAAGGTCAGGATAACCAAAATCGGTCGCAGAATCGCGTTGATCAGGCCCAAAACGATAGCCAAAACTAATGCAGTCCACAAACCCGTCACCACCACTCCTGGAAGCAATTTTGCCGTAATAAGAATTGAAGCTGCCAAGATTAGCCATTTAATTAAGATGTTCATTTTGTTTATTTATTTCAAACTATTTGTAAGTTTATAATCATTTTAGGCAAAAATCAAGGAAATGATTGTTGATAAAACGTTCTCCTAATCATAAGAAAAAAGCGGGCAAGCCCGCTTTTTTCTTATTTCTTCAATTCAATCTTCTGGATTGTTACGTCGTCCAGCGGATGGTCATTTTGATTCGTCTTAACTCCTTCAATCTCGGAGACAATATCCATGCCCTTTATCACCTTGCCGAAGTTCGTATGGCGACCGTCTAACCATGGAGTTGAAGCAGCCGTTACGATGAAGAACTGTGAGCCATTAGTATCAGGCCCTGAATTCGCCATGGCCAAGGAGCCACGCACTAGCAAATGCTGGTTGAATTCATCTTTAAAGCTGTAGCCCGGGCCACCGGTTCCGTGAGTCGTCCAGTCATCGCTCTTTGAGTTCGGGTCCCCGCCCTGAATCATGAAGTCCTTGATGACGCGATGAAATCTAGTACCATCGTAGAAACCCAGCTTAGCCAGATTCAAAAAATTATTGACTGTCTTAGGCGAATCAGCACCATAGAACTCAACCTCGACATCACCCTTGTTCGTCTTGATGACGGCATGCTTGTATTCTTTGGCCAAATCCTCAAACTTGCTTTGATCGATCATTTGGTTATCATTAGTTTTCTTAGTTTCTTGCTCTTGTTTCTGCTCCTGCTTAACAGCTGCGGGCATAGAACTCTTCTCAGCTTCTTTGTCCGGCTGTCCTGATGCTGCAGGAACGGCTGAACAACCAGTTGCCACCAATAAAATGGAACCGGCAATTAATAAGACTTTTTTCATTCGACTATTGTTAATTATTATTCTTTTTATTAGCTTCGCTTCGTTGCGAAGACAAATTCGTAAAAATAAGATAAAACATCTCAAGCTGGTTCACGACCGCCCTGATAAACACTTTCTGTTCCTTTGACAAATCGCAGCTGGGTAACAGACAATAGACTGCAAAATCAAGATTATCATGGGCTGACCTGACTATGCAATACTCTTTCGGCAAGCTGTTGGCGATGAGCATCCTCGCGCTTACATCCGCTTTCATGGCCTGAACATCATGCTCAGATTCGCCGCGAGTCTTCGTGTGCTCAGCCAAAATACGATAATTGGCCAAATCGACTATCTTTAGGCAGGTCCAGCTTGAACCGGCAACGGACAAAACTTTGCTGCTCAAAAAATCCAAGATCACCCTCAATTCACTCTTGCTCTCAGGCAACTTCTTAACACCACTGAAAATCGTGCGAATCTCTTCTATTTGTACATTAAGCTGGCCGATATACTTGAACGCTTCATCAATTTTGCCCTCCAAGTCTTGTTTATTACGCCGCAACCCTTCCAATTCTTCCAAATTCCTCATCACTTCACGTTTGTACAGGGTGTAGACGATATAGGCAACCGCCATCAAGCCTGCCGTTATGACAGTGCTGACTAAAGCTTCGCGATCAAAGCGTCCGCTAACGAAATAATGATTAAACAGCACTAAACCCATTATCAAAACCAGTAATCCGAAATAAACCCTTTCAAGAATTTTAACGCCCTTGATCATAATATGTTCATTTTACATAGAACTCTTTCTTCAGCTCCTGATCGTCCTCCATCTTGCGCTCTTCTATTTTATCTTTGGCAGCATGCCTTAATTCCTCCAGATTCATTTCCTGCAGCTTGCGGCTGCGCTCCAGAAGACCGTCTCTCACATTCAGTTCCGGATCTTCTATAACCTCCGATAATAATACTTCCAATATCGCTCCGATCTTCGGTCCAGGTTCTAACTCAAGTTCTTCTATCAAGTCATTGCCATTAACCTTGAGCATCTTCACTGAAACCGGGTCGTTGCTAACTTTTTCTATCATGTACTCCAGGTGTCGCAGTTTGTAAGGCTTAGCCTTGGCCACGCCCGAACCGAGCCGATCGCCGATACGCAGATCGATCAAATCCTTCAGATTCTCTTTGCCGACTTTGACGATCAGACGGCGGACAGCGGCGGCCGTCACTTCGTCAACATTATAATAAAACATGTGGTTTTTGACCAGATTGACCACTTTATCCGTATCTTCATTAGAAAACTTTAAACGCCCCATCAGTTTCTTAACAACCTTAGATCCGACGTAGTCATGATTGTAAAACGTTGCCTCGCCATCCTTCATGGCCTTGGTTTGCGGCTTGGCCACGTCATGCAACAAAGCTGCAAAGCGCACGCGCCAATCCTGGCTCGGGCAGAATTTAAGCGATAACACGCAATGCGTAAAAACCGGATGAATATGGTGTTTGCTCTGGGCTACGCCAACCCCACGCTCCAACTCTGGCAAGATGTATTGCAGCAATTTCAATTCATGGAGTTACATTATGCCTTCGTACGGCCTGTCAGATGCAAGTATCTTGATAAGCTCGTCCTTTATCCTTTCGTTGGCGATGAATTTTATGCCGCCAGCCATCTTGACCATGGCACGCTCGGTTTTCGGTTCGATTGAAAAGCCGAGCTGACTGGAAAAGCGGACGGCCCGCATTAGACGCAAAGCGTCTTCCTTGAAGCGGTCAACCGGCTCGCCTACGGCACGGATCATCCGTTTACCAAGATCTTTCTGTCCGCCAAACAAATCAACGATTTCATAATCCCCTTCGTTAATTTCAACAAATCGAACCGCCTCTTTCTTTTTAGCCTTTAGACTTTGGTCCTTAGTCTTTAAGCGGAGCGCCAAAGCGTTGATCGTAAAATCGCGGCGGGCTAGATCTTTGTCCAGGCTATCCTCGAATCTAATCTCATCAGGATGACGGCGATCAGAGTACCCCTGTTCACTTCTGTAAGTAGTAATCTCAACAACGTCTAAGGTTTCGCCCGCTTCATCCTTTATCGGTAAGATAACCGTACCGAAGGTGTTCTCATATTTGCCATCAGAAAAAATAGCCAGGACATCTTCAGGCCTGGCGTTGGTTGTTACATCCCAATCTTTTGGTTCTTTACCTAAAAGCGAATCACGGACGCACCCGCCAACCGCGTATGCCTCAAAGCCGGCTTTTTCAATATTGCCTATGATTTGCGCTATGTATCCTGGAATTTTCATAATATAACCTAATATTGGCCAGCTTTCTGGTCCTGCCCTAATCATAAGAGATTATTACCAATCCGTCAAAGCATTGTTTCGCAACTACATTAAGAATGAGTTAAACGTAAAAAAAATAAGCACCACACTATCACCCAGCATCATTGTTACCAAACTGACACATGGACGCTCTTCATCTCTTGCAACCAGGAGCGCATCGAAGCAGTTGATAAAAAAACAAAAACAGGTCGTCAAGCGACCTGTTTAAACTGCAGTCTTAGCAAGTGCAGTCATTAAAGAAAAGTCCGAAATCAACCTTTGATCCATTGTGGGGGCTCAATGCTCATAAAATAGCCCCACAAAAACACGCATACCATCATAAATGCGTAACATACGGACAGCGCGACCAGTAAATAGCAGGTAGTCGAGCAGCAAAAATCAAGCTGTGGCAAGATGCCTATTTGCGGAAAGCAATACTTCAATATAATCACGTATAATGACATCGAACCGAGAAATGCAGCAATCATGAACGCAACGCCGATAATACTGAATGCATCGTAAAGCAGTTTTCGCATGTTCTCCTCCTCTTCACGCTTTATTTGGTTGACCTAGATTGAAAAATGTTCATCTATTTAAATAATACATCCCATCACTAACAAAATCAACCAATATAGCTTTAAACAAAAAAAATACCTAATATTAGGCACTTTTTTTAATTGATCTACCAGTTAATCGATAGGGTTCTGATATTGCCGATTACCTGAGTTAAATTATTGTCACTGTTAATTAGAACTTCTTCAAGAATTTAAGCACAGCCCAAGCTATCACGCCGCCGGCTACTGCCGTGGCAAATTGAGGCCAGCTCATCATCTGGGCAACCTTGGCTGCCAATTCCTTTTTTATAACAAGCCTAGAAACGAACTCCACGGACCAAAGTAGAAAAACGAACTTAAGAGCTGCGCCTGCGACAACTCCAATCCAATAGCCTTTTTGCGAATTATCAAGCCGGTGATAGAGTCCGTAGATAGTTATGACAAATAACAGATTACTGACCATAATGAACGGCACGACCGGAGCCAGGACGACTGGCAATAGCCCGCCAGCCAACGCCATAATGCTTGGAATCAGAGCCACAACCAAAGCGCTACGCAAGCCTACGATGAAGAGAATAAGAATAAGAATCGCGTTAATGATCGGCCCTGTCAAAAGCGGCAGGTGCACGACAAAAGGCAAAAAGATCGCGATTCCCGACAAACTCAAAAACCATATCATCGCCTCAGAGTCCACGCGCTGCAACTCCTCTTCCCGGACTTGCCCGCGGTCAGACTCACCCGCCTCTTCATCAGCCAAATCATTCAATTCATCTTCGCTCATCATGCCGATCGGCTGATCATCTAAATAATCCATATGCTTACGCAATGCACGGCGTGTACGTCTTTTAGAGAGACGTTCATCGCTATGCAAATATTTTATATATCAATAATCCTACCTCCTTTTTATGTAACTCGTGTGCAGCACTCCATGTTCAGTCTTTGTGCCTTTAGCATTAAGCCCTTTTAATGCCTTGATTACGCCTTGATTTTTATGGGCTTCACGCACGGCGCTGTCTTTATCAATCTCAATCATGGCTGCAGTTCTGGCCTTGCGGATAGCATCAGTCGTCGGAATTGGTTCGCCGCCGCCGCCGATGCAGCCGCCGGGACAGGCCATGACTTCGATGTAGTCAAATTCATTGATACGCGCT
>JAAXVE010000107.1 GCA_013335665.1 Candidatus Falkowiibacteriota bacterium | reverse complement strand
ATAACCGATGCGCCCTTTTAGTTCGGCCACAGCCGAGGCAAAAAGCATTTCCCAGCCCACACTGGAGCTAGCACCAGTGTTAATAGAAGCGGCGGCTAGATTGGCGTTCTTGTTAATTTGGCCAGTCAAGTTGATTGAGCTGCCAACTGAGCGCAAATTGCCACTGACGCGGCCGCTGATGTTGACTGTCTGACCAGCGCAGATGACATCTCCGAGAACCTCGCCGCTGATGTTGACTGTCTGACCAGCGCAGATGACATCTCCTGTTACTTTACCTTCGATGTTTAAGTTGGCGCCGGCAACATAGAGGTTGCCTTCGATAACTTCGCCTTTTGCCAGGTTGATGGAATCTCCGGCACGCGCAGTGAATGCCTGTGAAGGCTTGGGCCAGAGCAGGATTGCGAAAACAGCCAAAAATAGATATTTGCTTGTTTTTGCCATGGTTTTGTGATTAAATGAGTTAGTATTTAGCTAATTTAAGCGTATCACAGACCGTATAAAAGTCAATTATGATCGACGTGAGAAAAAAAATGATCAGCGAGCTGCTGGCTTTGGGGTTATCATCTCCAGAAGATTTGTTCAAGCATAAAAGGTTGCTGGCTAAGAAGTACGGCCAGCCGATGCCGACTAATGCAGAGATGTTGTCGTGGCTTCCGAAAAATGCCAAGGCTGACAAGTTGCGCCGCTTATTGCGTCGCAGGGCTGTACGCACCATGTCAGGCATCGCTCCGGTGGCAGTTTTGACCAAGCCTTTCGCCTGTCCTGGCAAATGCGCTTATTGCCCCACGGAAAAAGACGTGCCGCAGAGCTATCTGTCTAATGAGCCGGCGGTAATGCGCGCCATCCGCTGCGGATATGATCCTTATAAGCAGGTAACTGATCGCTTGCGCGCGCTTGAAGCTAATGGACACGAGCCGACCAAGATTGAATTGATCGTCATCGGCGGAACCTGGAGCGTTCTGCCGATCAATTATAAATATTGGTATGTCTTGAATTGTTTTGCGGCGGCAAATGATTTCAGTTCTGGCAAGGGAGTCGGATTACGAAAGAAAAAATATAGCGCTAATCTAGGAATTGATAAATTAAGAACTTCATTGATCGACGAACAGCGAAAGAACGAGAAGGCTAAATATAAACTGATCGGCGTTACTTTGGAAACCAGGCCTGACTACATAGATGATGGCGAGCTTGAGCAGATGAGGGAGTTGGGGTGCACCAGAGTGGAGCTTGGGGTGCAAGCGATCGATGAAAAGATATTGGTGCTGAATAAACGCGGTCATGGTGTCAATTGCATTGCCAAGGCTACTGCCAAATTGAAAGCCTATGGCTTCAAGGTGACTTACCATTTGATGCCTGGCTTGCCTGGGGCGACAGCAAAAAAGGATTTGAGCATGTTCAAGGAATTGTTTTCTGATGAACGTTTTCAGCCGGATCAGATAAAATTTTACCCGACAGTCGTGACGAAGGGCAGCCTGCTGTATAAGTGGTGGCAGCAAGGAACATACAAGCCTTATTCGGATAAGCAGTTGCAAAAGCTGATCATCGATTGCAAGCAAGCAGTGCCACGCTACGTAAGAATCATTAGGTTGATCAGGGATATTCCAGGCGAATCGATTATCGCTGGCAATACGGTAACGAATCTCCGTCAGGTCATGCAGCAGCAAGGAGTACTGTGCGAATGCATACGTTGCCGCGAAACGAAAGGACAGGCGGTGGATGGCTATAAGTTGAAATTAACTGATTATCGATCAGCAAGCGGCATCGAATATTTTATCGAGGCCTGCAGCAAAGATGGCAAGATATTGTACGGATTCTGCCGGTTAAGGTTGCCAGACAATGGAGGCGGTACACCGAAACTTTTAGAGGGGGATGCGATAGTGCGCGAACTTCACGTCTATGGCGAGCTGGTTTCGGTGGGTGGCGATAAGAAAGTCCAGCACGCTGGCTTGGGAAAGGTTCTTTTGGCAGAGGCTGAAAAAATAGCCAGCAGCAGTGGTTTTGAGGGTATTGCAGTTATTTCTGGCGTCGGCGTCCGTGGCTATTATCGTAAAATGGGATACAAACTGAAGCATAGCTACATGCTCAAGAAGCTGACTTCAAGCTAACCGGAGCAGTAAAATTGCGTCGAGCAACGAGCTTGAAAAAGCGTGGTTACTGAGAATGACCTGTCGTAAATAGCAACGAAAAAAGATTGATTGGTAAGAAACAGGAAGACAAAACGCTTCCTGTTTTCATTTTGACAACGATTAACGATTGCGATAACATAAAAATATGATAATTTAATTTTAGCCAAAAATATGGAGTATAAGGAACTTGCCGAGGCTGACGCTCGCGTAGAAGGGATGATTCAGAAGGAGCTATTGCGCCAGCAAGACGGTGTCGAACTTATTGCAAGCGAGAACTACGTTTCGGCTGCCGTGCAAGAGGCTCTAGGGTCGGTCTTTACGAATAAATATAGCGAAGGATAACCAGGAAAAAGATATTATGCTGGAAATGAGGTCGTTGATGAGATTGAAACATTGGCAATCGATCGGGCACGCGAACTTTTTGGAGCTGAGCATGTCAATGTCCAGGCCCTGTCCGGCTCGCCAGCTAATGCAGCGGTTTATTTCGCCTTATTGAAACCTGGAGATAAGGTCTTGGGACTGAAATTGGATCACGGCGGACATCTTTCCCATGGACATCCGGTTAATTTTTCTGGGATACTATATGATTTCGTGCAATACGAGGTGGATAAGGAAAGCGGAGTTATCGATATGGAAAAGGTGAGGGAGATCGCTTTGCGTGAAAAGCCTAAGATGATTTTGGCAGGCTTTTCAGCATACTCACGCAGCTTGGACTGGAAGCGCTTCAAGGAAATCGCGGATGAAGTAGACGCTTACACCTTTGCGGACATCGCCCACATCGCTGGCTTGATTGCTGGAAAACAGCTTGAGAGTCCGGTGCCATTTTTCGATGTAGTGACCACGACTACGCATAAGACGCTGCGCGGTCCTCGCGGAGCTATTATACTGTGCAAGGCTGAATATGCGAAGCAGATTGATCGGGCGGTTTTTCCTGGGATGCAGGGCGGGCCTCACGACAACGTGACTGCCGCGAAGGCTGTGGCGTTTGGGGAGGCTCTTAAGCCTGAATTTTGCGAATATTCCAAGCAAGTCATCCTTAACGCGCAGGCGATGGCCGACGAGTTGATTAATCGAGGTTTCGAGATCGTCTCGGGCGGGACGGATAATCATTTGATGGTCGTTAATCTTGCTAATAAGGGGTTGGCAGGCAAAGAAGCCGAAGTCGTGTTGGATAGGGTCGGCATCTCAACTTCACGATCTACGATTCCCTTTGATCCGAATCCGCCAATGAATCCTTCAGGTTTGCGACTTGGCACACCGGCAATTACCACTAGAGGAATGAAGGAAGGTGAAGCGCGCAAAATTGCCGGCTGGATTGCCGATGCAATCGCGAGCAGAGGCAATGATAATGAATTGGCTTTGATTAAGGAAAAAGTGAAAGAATTGTGCGAACAGTTTCCGATTCCAAGCAAATAGGATAAAGCGGCCCATCGGGTCGCTTTATTTGTTATTAAGAATAAAGAGAGCTAAAATATTAATATTACTTTAATCCAGAATCTAAAGTGACATTACTGGTGTCTTGTGATAAAAATGTCGCGTTAGATTCTGGGTAAAAGGGGTTATGCCAAGGTTGGATATAAAACAGTTGTGCCAAGTATTTCGTATAACATACACTTTTAAGCACATATTGCGAAAACATTTCGCATATAAACGAGTTATCGGAAATAAAAAATATTTTTAGTCCTAAGTTTAT
>JAAXVE010000213.1 GCA_013335665.1 Candidatus Falkowiibacteriota bacterium | reverse complement strand
ATCATCGCTCAACGCCTTGTCCGCAAAATCTGCCCCAACTGCATCCAGAGCTTCAATCTGGACAAAAAAATGATTGAAGACCTTGAGGAAAATTTTGACATGGACGCAATACTTAAGACCATGATCCGTGAAAAAATCATAACATCAAGCAAAGGGCTTGAGTCCCTCCTCTTCTATCGCGGCAAAGGTTGCAAACAATGCAACGACGCTGGCTACAAAGGACGAATGGGAATTTACGAGGTGCTCGAAATAACTCCAGAAATTTCTGATATGATTCTGAAAAAAGCAACCGAAACAGAAATCAAGCAAGCAGCCATAGATCAGAAGATGATTACGATAACCGAAGACGGCTTTATTAAGGCCAAAAACGGCGTTACCACCATAGAAGAAATCATGCGCGTAACCAAAGAATAAAAATAAATATGGTCGTAAATCTAACAACGGACATCCAACAAATCAAGCCTGAGGAAGTCGCAAAGACTTCAACCATGGAGAAGATAAACAATTTTCTTCTCAAGTTTTCTCGTGTACCTGCTACAGAGCGGCTTTTTTTCGTACAACACCTCGGTGTCATGCTTAGGGCAGGCATGCCTCTTTTGAATGCCATGCAAACCTTGGCCAAGCAAAGCGCCAATAAACGTTTCGTTAACGTCATTAACGAAACTTCACAGGCCATTGAAAAAGGCAAAAGTTTTACAGAAGCCTTAAAACTTAACGCCGACATCTTTGGCGAACTGTTTATCAACATGGTTGAGGCAGGCGAAGTCTCTGGTAAACTGGAAAGCGTACTTGATCAGATTTACTTGCAGATGAAAAAACAGCATGAACTTGTCTCCAAAATTAAAGGTGCTCTGACTTATCCGTCTGTTGTCTTATTCGCCATGACCGGCATTGGCACGTTCATGATGCTGGTTGTTGTGCCGCAAATCACTTCCATGTTGCGCGATTTCAACTCGCAGCTCCCTTTCGCGACCAAGATATTAATCGCTGTCAGCGATTTTCTTGCGAAAAACACGATTTTGGCGGCCATCATAATCGCGGTAAGCATTTATTTATTCGTCAAACTCGTCCAAACGACTAAGGGAAAATATTATTTTCACTTAGTTCTTTTGAATATGCCTATTTTCGGCAAAATCATCAAAAAGGTTAACATTGCCAAATTTTCCAGAACCGTCAGTTCACTGCTCAAGACTGATATCATGATCATTAAATGCTTCCAAATCACTGCCAACGTGGTGGGCAATGTACATTATCGAGCCGCAATCAATGACATTGCTGAAAAAATCAAGAAAGGCACCCCTATAAACGAAGTCGTAGCGACGCACTCCAAGCTTTTTCCACCAATCGTCATCCAAATGATCGCCATTGGTGAGCAGACCGGAGAGCTCGATAATATTCTTCAGGAATTGGCAGAATTTTATGAAGAAGAAATAGACGATATCATGGAAAACCTCCCATCCATAATCGAACCTGTGCTAATACTAATACTGGGCTCTGCGGTCGGCGGTATGGCAATAG
>JAAXVE010000019.1 GCA_013335665.1 Candidatus Falkowiibacteriota bacterium | reverse complement strand
GCAACGGCGAACTCCTCTCCCCAGATCTCGAGCGGGCCTTGTATGCCTGGGCCGATACCGGAAACGACTGCGAGGAGCGGCGCCGTCGGGTGGCCATCACCTTCGGCCTGGCCGGACGTCCCTGGCAGCCCGATCTGGTGTTGCAGCGCTACGAGGAGTAGATTGGCCTCGTCTTGCTGAGCACAGCGAAGTATCTAGCAAGTCTGTAAGTAACGTGATCATTCTCTTTGCTCAGTATGACAGTGATTATTTTGCAGAAAAAATGATAGGCAAACGCCAGACCAGCTTAGAAACTGCTCACGACGTTGCCTAAAGAACCTGTTTTAAACAAATAAAAACAAGAGGTCTGGGCCTCTTGTTTTTTAAACGCACACTAGGTTTTATGCTTGCATCGCAAGGAGTTTTTCCGACACCTCCACCCTGCCTTGCCGCACGATTTTCGCCGGCGATACCGTCATGTCAATTATGGTAGAACCTGGTGAAAATTCTAATTCTCCGCTATCCGCTAGAGCGGCGATCGAATCGAGCTTGTCCGCGAAGTAAGACAAGACCTGTGCGCTAGTAAGCGCTGCCGGCTGACCACTTAGGTTGACCGAGGTTGAGGTAATTGGCCTGCCTAGGCGTCGTGACAAACTGGTAGCAACCGGGTTGCTTGAAAGCCGCACGCCGACTTTATCGTATCCGAAAACCTGCCTAAATTCCGGTCGCACTGGCAAAATAAGCGTCAACGCGCCAGGCCAATATTTTTTTGCCAGACGGCGGGACAATTTATCGAATTCAAAATATTTTTCCGACATTGCCCTGCTTCCGACCAACACGAGTAGCTGTTTGCTCTCGTCGCGTTCCTTGATCCAATATATTTTCCCGATCGCTTCCTTATTTGTCGCATCGCAACCCAACCCATAGACGGTTTCGGTCGGGTAGACGATAACCTTTCCTTCTGCTAGAAACGCAGCCATCTTTTTCAATTTTTGTTCCAGGCCAATTTTGAGATCAAGCTTTATCATATATTAAGCAACGACTTCAGAAGTTCGAGAGCCTGTGGGAATACCGGTTTGATAAATAAGATGAACTTAATAAAATACGGAGCAAACTTAGAATTTGCAAGAGAAGACGTTACCCATGGGCCGACGATGCGCTGGCCAGTAATCATGTATAATGCCAAGCCGATCAATAACGCACCCTCAAGCAAGCCAAAAAGAGCACCAGCCACTCTATTTATCGTTTTAAGAAAAGGGATAATAGAGATCAGGTCAAAAGCATGATCCAAAAGATAGAAACCAAGAGCAATCATGCGATTGATGATTCCGTAGAGCAGGAAAAAGATAGCAACCCGACCCAAAACCTCGTGGCCGGAAAACCAGCCGGCAGCCCAATCATAAGTCGGCTGATAAAGCCAAGTTGATAGAAGCAAACCGCCCACGACCGCCATCAATGAGCCGAAAGTGCGGATCAACCCGAAAAATAAACCGTAAAAAATAAACCCGGCTAAAATGACTAATAATATCGCGTCGAATACCAGCATGGTTATTTATTGATTATGTTATTGGTTTTCTAATTGAGCCTTCAAATCAGCGATCTCTTCCTGCTGATCCTTGATGATTGCTTTCAACTTTTTGTTTTCAGCTTGCAGTACGCCGACGCGCTTTTCAAAATCTCTTGCTTTCTTGCTTAAGATGTTGTTTTCCACTGTCAGGTTCCTGGCTTTATCCTCCTTCTTGCACTCGCCAGCATACAAGTACTCGGCTTTAGCCGCATTAAGCATGCATTTGTTCGAGTAAGTCTGCTTGACCGGATTACACGGCGCCTTGATGCATTGCACCTGTTTCTGGCCGCAGACCGGATTATACTCCATGGTGCAGGCGACCTTGTCATCGTTCTTGATCGGCTCCGCTTTTTTGTCCGATCCGGACAAGACCATTTTCACTTCGTTGCTATACAAGCCGCACTTGCCGCCCAAGTATTCACAAACTCGGACATAATATGTGCCATTTCCCGAAAAAGCTTCAAGAGAATCGGAATTCTTTCCAGGCTCAGCGAAATAATGATACTGATCGCCGCTTCGCAACGGATAGGTCGGACCAGGATTCAAAGACCAAGTAACTTTAAAGCCTTTTGAGGAGTAACCGTCTGTTTTCCAATAAATCTGATTGCCTTGTCCGGCAGTCAAAGAAATCGATTTGACCACGCTCACCGGCTGGGATTCGCTTACATAGTTTGCATAAACCGATTTCGCCCCAATGGCAGAACCGACAAGCAAAATAATGGCCAAAGCCGAAGCAGTTTGTTTGCGCATGTTTTTATATTTAAAATTAAGGGCCGAGCATCAGCATCAGCCCGCATATGAAGCTTAAGACAATCGAGGAAACAAGGACTCGCCCTTGCATATCTGCGCTTGAGTGAATTGCGCCACAATCTTTTCAGAAGTCGCCGGCATGAACGGCTCAAGCAGAGCTGCGATATTTAATATGTTCTGCGCGGTCGGGATTAACACAGCCGCGATCTCGTTCTTCTCTTCCATCTTCCACGGTTTCTTGTCAGATAAATATTCATCAAGCGAAGCGATTTTGGCCCACAGTGTTTTCAATGCCTCGTCAAACCTGAAGTTGGCCATCTTGTCGGTCACCTCAGCGTTCAAGCCAGCGTCAGTGCCGGAAACCAAGGCAGTCGTTATTCCGTTCTTTTCCAAAAGATTGGAAACTCGCGCTACTAGATTCCCCAAACCGTTGGCCAGATCGGCCTGATAACGCTTCTCAAACTTCTCGAAGCTGAAATCACCATCGTCAAAAGGATTGAACTCGGCCAAAAGATAATAACGCACGGCGTCCGTGCCATACTTCTCCACTAATTCGAATGGATCAATAACATTGCCAAGCGATTTGCTCATCTTCTGCCCATTGGCCGTGATGAAACCATGGATCATTATCTGGGTAGAAGTCGGCAAGCCGGCCGACAGGAGCATGGACTGCCACATGGCGGATTGCTGGCGCAGGTTGTCCTTGCCAGCCACCTGCATTCCCGGCCACCATTCCGCATATTCTGCATCGGGCCAACCTATTGTCGAAATATAATTGGTCAAAGCATCGAACCAGACATACATAACCTGCTCGTCGTCATCCGGCACGGCCACGCCCCAAGGCATCTTTGATTTCAAGCGTGACACAGAAAAATCCTCCAAGCCGCGCTCGACAAAACTCCTAATCTCGTTCAGTTTCTCGCTAGGCAGCACGAAATCCGGACGCTCAGCATAGAGCTAAAGCAAAGGCTCATGGAAACGGGAAAAACGGAAGAAATAATTCTCCTCATCGATCAGCTCGATCTCCATATTGGGATGGATCGGGCACTTGCCGTCAACCAATTCGGAGTCTGTCTTTTCCAATTCGCAACCGACGCAGTATTTAACCTGATAATTCTTCTTGTAAATATCGCCAGCGGCCAAACAACGGCGCCACAATTCCTGAGCTGCCGCCTTGTGATGCTCATCGGTCGTGCGGATGAAGTGCGTATAAGTCAAATTTAAGGTCTCTTTCAGGCGATCGAATTTGGCAGCATAAAAATCGCAATACTCTTTCGGGTCTTGGCCCAGCTCTTGCGACTTGCGATAAATTTTCAAGCCGTGTTCATCTGTGCCAGTATTAAAGAGAACTTCTTTACCGATCAGGCGCTGCCAGCGGGCAATGGCGTCGGCCTGGATTATCTCCAGAGCAAAACCGATATGTGGATCCGAATTGACATAAGGCAAGGTCGTGGTGATGTAAAATTTGTTGGACATAAATTTATTCGATGCGCTATGCGTCTGCCTGTGGCAGAAAACGATTTCAAAATTACTATTTTAACGCTCCTTCTATTGGAAACTTACTTGATAAATGTTTTTTCCTCAAGCCTGGCTTTCAAAAAATTCAATACTGCCGCTTTTATGGACGGCTCGACAAAAATCACCATATATCTTTCAAGCATTGTTTTTTTACCAAGAAAAATATAATCATCGTGTTCACTTGGCGGCTGCATCCCATCAACATAAACCCGGGGATCAAGACTGAACGAAGTAAATTGGCCCCAAGCATACGATTTGCTTTTTGACGTTGCCGTCTCAGTTATGTCCATCCCTGTTTCAGACAAGACATAACGCTTTTCCTTAAATTTGAGAAGGTTATTCAGAAACAAATACCAAACAGCCAATTCAATAGCATAGACAGCCACGAAAGTTATCGTTAGTTTTTGGTTAAGGACATGGTTCGCAATATAGTCAGAATAAACAACGGCTACATACGCCAGTCCGGCAGCGTGCAAACCTGCGCCTATTATATACCTGATAAAATTCTTTGACTTAACTCTCGCCGCAGTAGCTTCATAAGTCCAGATAATTTCATTTGACATAATATCTATATGCTTTCTTTCTTAAATAAAAACCTACTTACCGACAATCACCACGAATTCCCCTCTCTGATCATCCTGGTTCTGCTTAATCCTTTCTATAATCCTATCCAAATCGCCGCGATAAACCGTCTCGTACATCTTGGAAAGCTCCCGGCAAACCACCACTGACGTCAAATGAGGCACTTCGGCTTTTTTCTCAGCCTTCTTCTTGCGATAGCCGCGTATCTCTGCCTCAGCCTCTATCTCCATATTCGATACTGTGCTCTCATCAATCTCCACCTCTTCCGTTTCTTTTGCTGCCGTGGCTAATGCCTGCAATTCCTCAAGGAATTTAATGATCCTATGCTTTGATTCGTAAACCACAACTGGATATTCGCTCACCATGATCTTTTTCAAAAAAGTCTGACGGCCTTTCTTGTGCGGCGGAAAGCCGAAAAAGACGAACTTGTCAGCATTGATGCCCGAGATGGACAAAGCGGCTGTTACGGCTGAAGCGCCAGGCACCGATTCAATTTTTACTTCATCCTCAAAACGCTCGATCACTGCTTGAACCAGCTTGCCGCCCGGATCAGAAATTCCCGGCGTGCCAGCATCTGTCACTAAAGCTAGATTCTTCCCCTCCTCGAGCCAGCCCAGCACTTGCTCGACCTTGTGCAGGTTGGAATGCTGGTGATACGAGACGGTCGGCGTCTTAATGTCATAGTGCTTGAGCAAATTGCCCGTCACGCGCGTGTCTTCGCACAAAATAAAATCAACCTCCTTCAATATTCTAAGGGCGCGCATGGTGAGATCTTCTAGATTGCCGATCGGAGTGGCAACTATATATAGAATAGGCATCTAATAATTTTTAATTTAAAAATTCGAATTTCGAAACAAGTTCTAATGATTTAATTTCGAATTTATAAATTAGATCATAGATTCGAAATTCAAAATTTATCATTCAAAATTCTATTGAGAAATATCCTCCTTACGCTCCTTCACGTACTTGCTCCACTCTTCAGCGATCTCTACAAAGACCTTGAATGGGGCTTCAATGATGAAATCCAAAACAAAGACAAAGACGTTGATCTTGGAAAAACGGACAGACAACCATTTGCCAACAGCGATGATCGGGATGTAGAAAAAATCAGTGAAGAAGCCGAAAATATTTTCTTTGGCATCCACCACCATTAACTCGCGGACGCGTTTGCGGATGCGGATGCTGAAAAAGCTGATCAAGGCTAGGAAGAAAAGGAAGATGGTAATACTAACAAAGTTGAATTTGATCTGATGGAGCAGATAGACGACACCACCGAAAGAAATAAAGAAAGTAATACCGTACAAAACATTGAAAAAGCTATTGCGAAAACCGCTACGTTTGATCGGCTGTCGCAAGCGTATCGGCTCTTGACGTGATTTTTCAACAAAGGTCAGTTCTTCTACTCCATTGACTATCTTGGCAGTATTGGCTTCGCCAGGCAAGCCGGTAAACAGTACAATCAGAAACAAGAGCAGCGGGGGCATTGAGACATTGATCGCAAGCGCCGAATAGCTGACTGGCTCGCTCAAAAGCTTTGAAACAGGCACTTCCAAGATGAACACCAAAACCATCTTGGTGCAGAAAAGGTAAATAATACTGCGGAAAGCCGCACGCCACAACTTGGAACGGGTCTTTTTATAACGCTTGCCGCAAATACTTTTGATGTTACGAGGGAAAGCCTTGGGATCTTTCTTAAAATCATCGTAAACCGCTACTGGGTTATCGCTTATCACTTCGCTCAATATGCTGAAATATACGGCATAACGATCAATGACACGTGCTAGCTGCGGAGAAAGCGGATGGTCAAGCTGGTATGAAATGGCCTTATGCAAACCAACAATATTCCTTGCCAGCTTTTCCAAAGAAGCCTGGTCAGGATTCTGCCAGTCAGCGACATAATATTTGAACAGGACATAACTGGTCATATCACGATCAGCCTTGAGATAACTTTTGTAGATGCCGGAAAAAATCTGGATGTCCTTGTCCTTGATATATGGAGAATCGTCTGGAAAAAGGATATTCTTTTCCAGTGTTGTATAGAGAATGTTTATAGCCAATTTTGTAATAGGGTCCCCTTTTAACTTCTCTTCAATTTCGCAAGCTGCCAAGCCGATGAACCAACGATTGATCTCCTTGCGCTCTTCATAGGGGAGCGGCTCAAGAGAGGGCGCTGACAGCTTTTTTAAGGCAATATACTTGTTAATGATCGCTCCCACTTCCCCTATTTTGGTTTCAGGAAGTTTGTTGTTAGGCAGATAACCGCCACGGATCATTTCGGTCAAAAGATGACTGGCAATCTCATTACCATTTCGCGACTGCTCAATCGACACTTGGCGCCGAATGATGCGGTCGATGGCATTCTTGTGCAGAAGGTGCTCTTCCTTGTCGTCAACCGAATTGCGAATCTTCTCATAATAAAAAGCCATCTTGGAAATGATGTCCGAAACCCTTATTTTCGGCTCATCTGTCTCCTTGTTTGGCTTGTTCTGTTGAGCGTAAATCTCCTGGAAGAGCTTCTTAATGTCGTCATTAACCGTCAATCGCTTCTCCTCCTTCTTCGTTATCATTGGGTTGACCATAGAAAAATCTAGTCTTATTTTTTATATTCTAACACAAATCCAGCATAAAATCAATAAAAAAGGCCGGTTCCTGCGAACCGGCCGGCACAGCTTAAGCTTCGGAGAAATAACGCCTGACGTCGATCAGGATGTAATGATTGCCAGCGTTTTTAATCAGCTGGCAGGCGCGCTCACGGATTTCTTCAAAATCGCATGTCTTCAAAAACGCGCAGAAACGTGTAGCCAGGTTGAGCGTGTCATTGGTGTTGCCGCTCAATTGCAATTCCCTGGCCATGTACAGCGGATTAAGATAACGCATCTCCAGATCATCGCACCTGACCAGCATCTTAACGTTTCCGACGCCGAGGGGCGACAGATCACATGCCTCGACATGACTTCCTGCTTCGTAGCCAAGACTTTTTGATTCTGGTTTTTGCCTGAAGCATTGTTCAAAAAACATGTCTTTCACGGCTTGAATCAGTGGAATGTAAGCCAGGTCTGAAGCAGGCTTGAAGCCGGGAAATGCTTGTTTCATTTCATTGACTCCGCAAATCGTTCTGTTCATGGCGCTTCTCCTCTCTAGGGGCTGTGGTGTTAAAAGGGCCTGTTGTTCGCCTGTTTTTACAGGCAGGCACTAAGCGGTTTGCTTTGGCAAGTCGACTAGTGTCTGCCCATCAGTTCATACGCATTTGGACATAAAAAAAATTAGTTATTGCTAACTAATTTTTTTAAACGAATCAATTATCTGTTTTTTGACGACCTCTGACCAACGGTCTGTCCAATCCTTTGAAGGGGTCTTCCAAAATTCAATCCAGAACTTGCTCTTATCGTTTTCCCCAACCAATTGAAATCTGCCTGCATCTTTATAATCTAGATTCTTATCCGCGACGCGGACAATGATAACTCTGGCATATCCTGGGACAAGCTGTTCATAAGAGGTGTCGCTTGTTGGAACATAAATTTCCAAATCGGTATGATCGCCCAAATTTTTACGCTGAGTCTGATAATATTGGAAAGTTTCCGGCAATGTTAATCCAAAACCTAAATCCTTGGCAGTGTAAGTGTATTCGCCTTTAACCTGTTGGTCCTGGCTAACTGGTGCTTCTTTACGCAGACATCCGCTAAGGATTACTGGCAAAAACAATAACATTATAGCGGCGATAAACTGTTTTTTTGTCATGTGTCGTTCTTTCATAATTAAAACTCGCCTTCCATCTTAATCAGAAATAATAATTTTGTAAAGCGTCTATTTCAACTTAAACAACTTGTCCAACTCTTTGCGCAACCACCAGAACTTTTCTGCCAGGTAGAAAAACACGCTGGCCAATACAACTATCAATACCCCGAAAACCAGTCTGGCCCAAAAATTAAAGAAGACTACGAGTACGGCTAAGAGAATCATCATTACGCCGGTCGAAGCCAGGGTCCAGGCCATATTGTCTAATTTTCTACGTAATTTTTTGAAAAAGTGTACCATATTTTTGTTTGTTATGTTCTTTTAAAGTATACCATTTTTCAAAACAAAGCACAAAAAATAATTAAAATAATTGCGCGCCTTTTAGAACCATTAGGCATGAACTTTTTTAAACAGTCGCGGCTTCACTGTTTCTTGCTTGAATGCTGTGATTTTCATTCAATAAAAAAACGGCACCATGCCTGTGCCGTTTTTTTATTGTTGCTAAGTCTCTTTAAAAATAGGGGGGGGTGTTTTTAAAGAGACTCTTTAACGAATTAGCCATCCTGTCTGCCAGACTACGAGCAAACAGGACCTATATTAACCAACTAACCCGTCAAACAACGCGATGGGTAATCATTCTATTTTCCCAAAATTTCGCCAAACTAGCGTTTAACCTGCTGTGAATACCCTTCTTTTTTATATACGCATCAATGTAAAATTTTATTGCATGGGCTTGGGACATGGTCCATTTGCTGATTTGCGCAGCCACGCGAACCTGGCCGAATTTCGGTAGCAACGAACGCACCCTCGCCAACAGCTTGGCCGATTATTTTAACGTCTAAATCACGTTCAGGCCTAAGATTGCGTTGCCAAACTAGAGTTGTCGTCCCTACGGTCACCTGCCAAATCATGCCCGAAACGTCTTTAAGTGAAAAAACCTCTGGGGCCTGCACGTTGATGATTTTGCCAGCCAGCAAGCCTACTGCCGGCCTGTGCCATTGCTGGATGCGTCTCTCCTGCATCTCTCGGACATAAGGCAACACCGCCATATTTTGCTCAACCAAATCGATAATGCCTGAATAAATAAAAATCGAACCTATAACCACGCCCGTACCGACGATTACCAAACCGGAAATAAGATGGCTGCGGCGGTATCCCAACTTAGTTTGTCTGTACTCAATCAAGGCTATTAATAGAAGCAAGACCATCAAGACCAGCCAAAAAGAAGGAATAACTTCAAATATGTGCGGCAAAGAATCAAGTCGTTGCGGAGAAAAATCATCGCTAAGCCAGACAAAAGCAACTCCGCTAGCAAATCCTGCGGAGATAACCACTAGGACCAATGCCGTCCACGCCAAATAGTTGCGCACAGCGAATACCAGCTTCGATTTCGGCTTCAGATCTTTCTCTTTTATTTGCGCAAGGACGCGCGTGCTGATATTGTTCATATTTTTGATTTCTTGATCTCCTTCTTCAACTGAGCTTTTGCTCGGTTGATAAGGCTTGCGACCGTACCGACGGGCTTCTTGACGATGTCGCTGATTTCCTGGTAATCATACCCTTCCCAAAAGCGCAAAAGGAGTATTTCGGCGTATTTGGGGTCTAGGCCAGACATAGACTTTTTCACCTTCTCTGCCAACAATGTCTGTTCAACTTCTTGTTCCAAATCTATATCCGCTGCCAACTCGCGCCATCCGGAAACGTCTTGGTCGTCAAACGAGGTGAAGCGATTCTTGTGCTTGCGCCATTCGTTGATGGTTTCATTGTGAGCGATACGATAAAGCCAGCTTGAAAATTTCAAATTGACATTAAAATCATTCAAATTCAGGTAACACTTCAAAAAAACATTTTGGAGGATGTCGTCAATGGCGTCCGGGCTGCAGTTCGATAATCGGGAAATATAGCGGCGTAAAGCCGGCTCATAACGGTCAACAATGCATTTGAAATAATCTGCTTCCTTCAAAACCCGGCCAACCAATTCCTCATCGCTCAAGTTATCGCACTCGATTGTAGTCATATGTTAAGTATATACGGACTTCTCTTGCCTATTCTTGCATCTACTACAATACTAGCACTATTTCTAAGTTTGGAAAGTTTTGAAAATTAAATGATAAATGAAAAAAAACACACGAATTATTCGTGCATTTTTTTATTACTCCACGTATCAAAACAGAAAGCTACCAATTCTTCATGCAGTATTAGCGCAACAAGAAGAATTAAAAAAAACTTAAAATAAATAACCTCAAACTTAAGAAGTAAAAAAGGCAACGACAATTACCATCAAAAAAGCCAAAGAGCTGAAAAGAAATGCCCTTGGAGCGCGTTTTTCCTTGCTTAAAGAGATGAGAATTGAAGCAATGCCGATTGAGGCTATAAGCCCCATGACACCGGCTCCCAAAAACCAAAAAACACCGTTTTGCCAAATCTCATCAATGCCCGTAATCAAGAAAAACGCATCGACAATGCAAAGCAATGCACCAAAAACAAAAATAACAGACCGAATAAACTTGTCATTCAGCTGTAAAATGCCTACATTTTTAATATACATATTTATTCTTTATATCTTACAAGCTAGATGGT
>JAAXVE010000106.1 GCA_013335665.1 Candidatus Falkowiibacteriota bacterium | reverse complement strand
TACGATCGGCCCGAGGAAGGGAATTCAGATTCGTCTCTAGCAACAATCATGGAATTGCTATAAAGCCAAGGCACTGTTTGTCTTGGCTATTTTTTTATGGCCGCAGGAATTTTTTCGATTAGGTCGCTAGCGAGCACGCTGATCGGCGAAGATTCTTTGGCACAGATGTCACCGGCCTTGCCGTGAAGCTCGGTTGCCAAACAAGCTGCTTCGAAGGCGGGTAGACCTTGGGCAACAAAAGCGGCGACCATGCCGGTCAAGATGTCGCCCATGCCAGCCTTGGCCATGGCAGGGTTGCCCGTCTTGTTGATATGGCGTCGACCTCCTTGAGCGATGATCGTTTCGTGGCCCTTTAAGATGACTACGCCTTCAAAACCATAGTCATGGGTTGCATGGTCAACTGCTGTTTGGCGTGCTTGTTTAACAGATGACAAAGTCAGTTCGAGCAGTTTGGCCATTTCGCCTTCGTGCGGCGTAATGATTATCGGTTTGTGATGTGACGCAGTAGCTAAACTTTTAATATCAAGCAAACGCAAGGCTCCGGCGTCAATTACCAATGGTAATTCTATATCTTTAATGATTTTTGCCAGGAATTTTTGGTTGTTAGTCGTGAGTGCGAGGCCGGAACCGATCGCGAGCAGGCTTACTCGACGTTCCACAATGAATTTTTTAAGCTCCGGGAAAGCCGCTGGTGCAAAGTCATTCAGAGCTTTCTTGAAGGTGGTAACCATCAAATCAAGTACTCGCTTGCTGACTGTTGTTTCTATGTTTGTCGGCACGGCTAGTGTTACCAAGCCGGCTCCGCTGCGCAAAGCAGCCATGCCAGCCAATAGCGGCGCACCGACCATGCCGCGACTGCCACCGACCACTAGCACGTGCCCGAAATCGTATTTGCTTGCGGTTAGTTTGCGGTCAAGCAAGGACTTTTTAATTTTCTTCAAATTAAGAGGCATAGTAGTCTTATTTTAATTTTTTGAATTTCGCACGCCACTTGCTAAGACCTGGCTTATTACATTTTGCGACCTGCACCATATTCCAAATGGCATTAGCTTGGGCAAAGGCTCTAGATCGTTCAATTAGTCCTGATTTACTGCCTTGATAACTATCGCACACATCTTCAACGAAAGGTCTACCGAATTCCCAAAGGAAAATAAAGTCGAATGCCGGGTCATGGATCGCGCGATCAGCAAAGTCAATAACTCCAACAAGTTTCCCGTGTTGATCAATTACCATGTTGTCCCCGGAAAAATCACCATGGACCAAAACTTTTTTAGGTGATTTGTGAAAAACTTTTGACAAACTTGAAAAATATTCATCAATTTCCCCCTTTTCTTTTTTAGAAATCCTAGAGTGCAAATAACTATCTGCATCGTTACGCAATTCATTAAGCTCTTCGAGTGAAAACCGTTCTTGAAGTTCGAGGTGTGCGACTTTTTTCAGCGGTGTTGAGTGCAGCTCCGAAAGAAAAAGAGAAATCTGTTTTGCAAGTAAGTGCTGCTTCTTGCTTGATAGGTTGTTGAACGTATTAATGTCCAATTCTTCTCCCTTGATGATCGGGTAAGCAGTGCAAAGAAAGTCTTTTGACACAAGGTGGTAGTTCGGGACTTTGAGGCTGATCCTGCTGGATAATATTTTTAATAAAACAATCTCATTCTTTAGCAATCTTACCGAATCTTCTTTTTTTGGTAGTCGAAAAACGGTGGCATTGTCTAAGATGATAATGTCATGATCAAAACCCGTGGAAATATATTTAGCAGATTTCCAGGTGAAATCCGGCCAAACATTTTTTATAATCGTAAGCAATCTAGTCTTAGTATTGTGCATGCTGATTATTCTAATGATTCTTGACTCTTGATTTAATGATATCATGAATAATGCAATTCAAACATGTTTTTGCGTATTAAAAAAGGGCGAAACAATTTCGCCCTCTTCGTGGTTTTTTGCAGTGCGTTTTATGTTCTTACGTCGTGGCATATCCTCATGTGCTCATCAATCAATATAGGCTTGATGTTTTTGCCGCAAATTTCGCAGACATGACAGCAGGGAACACAATGCATCATTAATGAATTTTTTTCATGGCACGAACAGTCACATAGGTGGAGCGGAAGGACGCAATCCCTTAGCTTTATCAGCCGCGAGCAAAGTTCCTCCTCGGTCATGATGTCTTCATTGGGATCTTTAACCCCGATAGAGTGGGTCAGGACTTCGGTGCCAGTATCCCAAAGGGCTTTGCGGTAGCTTTCATTCTGAGTGAACAGGGCCATGTAGGCTCGGTCGAGCAATTTCTGGTATTCATATCCGTGCCGATCGTATGCCTTGCCGCGCCAATACAGCATATGGTTTCCGCGCCTCCAGGCTTCGATGCGTTCAAGTCCGAACTTCTTCGCCTCGATGTCAGTCAGCATGCATACCTGCTCCTGAAGTTCTTGATCTTCAGTTAAAAGCGACTGTAAGAAACCTTCCATCGAGGCGCACAATACATCGTCAAAGAAGAAAAAGTAGGTGGCGAAGTTGGTTACTGCTCCTGCAGGATAGGGTAATCTCCATTTGATTTCCATAAGGCCTCCATGAGTGAAACGTGTTCAATGATAAGCTAGAGTGTGGACATTTATTTGCTAATCGAGCTCAAATACATTTCATACCAGTCCGTGCCACTTCCCAGTAGTATTTCTTCAATCCGTATACCATTTAGTTTGGCGAGAAAAAAAACCTGCTTTGCAAATCCAAAATTGGAAGTTGGCTCGCAGATCACTACGATTTTTTCGCCTTGGCATAATTTGTCGGCCACGCTTTTGCTGACGGTGAAGAAGAACTTGCCATCAAGTTCCTTGACCATATACATGCGGCCTTCATCTTTGGTAATTTCGCCAACAGTAACCAGCACCACCGCCACTACAATCGCACTGCAATTTTTAATGATCATGATCCATTCTCCCTTCGAGTTATTTTATGTTGCTAGCTTTTTTGCGGAAAAATTGATTTCACACGATAACATTTTTTTATTATTTTGTCTAGTCTGACAACATAACCTGAAATGAAAAAAACATCACTTTAACGCAGCGTTTTGTTATCAATTTGTAATTGTTACTATGTATTTTAAAGTTGGGTGAAGTGGAATATAATTAATAGACAATAAATAAAATGCATATGAAAAACATTGTTAGTTGGAAAGTATTCTTTGTTTTGCTTTTTTTGGGTCTGCTAAGCGTTGTCTGCGTATTTCCTTATATAGTAACAGCTCAGGGGGAGGTATTGGCGAAAACAGGGAAGCCGCTCGCCTTAATTTTTGTTTTGCAACTAATCCAGACTTTGGTTCTTTTTTCCTTTACTATATTTTTCGGCTTAGTTCTTACCAAAAAAATCGGCTTTCGGCTTCCACTTATTGAGGCAATCGTGGAAAAAGGCGATTATAAAAAAATCTTTAAAGACATCTTTGCTAGATCTGTTTTGATCGGCGTGGTCGTTGCAGTTGCCATTTATGCAATTGATGCCTTGTTTACGGTCTGGGGAGCCACGATTAGCACGCATCAAAGTTACGCGCCCGCTTGGC
Source organism: Candidatus Falkowiibacteriota bacterium (assembly GCA_013335665.1). GTDB lineage: Bacteria > Patescibacteriota > Patescibacteriia > Patescibacteriales > GWE2-39-37 > JAAXUA01. Next base: position 344 of record JAAXVE010000106.1, on the reverse strand, counting down.
AAAAACTTTTGGCAGCATTTTATGGCGGTGCGACCGAGGAAATATTGATGAGATTATTCCTGATGTCGTTTTTCATATGGATCGGCATGAAACTGGGCAAACGAAGCGAACCGACAAAAGTTAACATTGTAGTTTCAATTTTCCTCTCGTCTATAATATTCGGTTTGGGCCATTTGCCGATTACGGCATCCCTTACTAAGCTTGATTCGCTGATCGTTAGTCGCGCGATCGTTTTGAACGGCATAGGCGGTGTGGTTTTCGGATGGCTTTTTTGGAAGAGGGGACTGGATTCAGCAATGTTTGCGCATTTCACAACTGATATAGTTTTGCTTACACTATTGCCC
>JAAXVE010000105.1 GCA_013335665.1 Candidatus Falkowiibacteriota bacterium | reverse complement strand
CGTTAAGACAGCTCGCAGCCTGTATATGCAGCAGCGGCGCTGGGGTTGGGGCGTTGAGAATACGCCATATCTGATTTTCAATTTCATTAAGAAATACAAAGAGATGCCGAAGAAGCGCACGATCGGCTTGATCGGCGTGCAGATCTACGGTTTTCACTCTTGGGCGACCAACGCTTTGATTATCGCCGTTATCGGCTGGATGCCAATGCTCTTGGGCGGCGATCGCTTCAATTCGACCGTCCTCTCGGGCAACCTGCCTTCGGTAACGCGCACCCTGATGACCTTGGCCATGATGGGCTTGGTCCTCTCGGCCATCATCTCGACGCTGCTCCTGCCTAAGCGCCCGAAGCACTACGGCTTTGGCAAAAGCATCGCCATGGTGCTGCAATGGATTATTCTGCCCGTCAGTATCATCCTTTTCGGCGCCATTCCAGGCCTCGCTTCACAGACCAGATTGATGCTCGGCAAGTACATGGGCTTCTGGGTCACGCCCAAAGCAAGATAATCTTCCATTAATATATAAAAACTCCGGTGAAAATCGGAGTTTTTTGTTATTTGGCTTTGACAAAATAGACTAATAGCAGTATTATATCAGTCTCCAAGCTGTTTAGCGGCTTGGAAGTTCTTTTTTTCAATCAACTGGCTGCAAGGCCAGAAATACGCGGGGGTGAAGCTTGAGAGACGCAGCAATCGGCAGAATCTTGGCAGTGGCAGGCGAATATCGCCTAGGGGAGATACGGAAGTTTAATCGTGATCATGTTGAAAAGTGGGTAAAGCAGTTTAATCTAGGCACTGCCGATCAGTTGGTAATCCTGGAAGAAACGGCCCACATGCTCGAGAACTATTTTATCTCGAAAGAGGCGGCGCGTGAAGCGCTAGAAAGGCTTTTCAGAAAGGTCATAAAGGATGGCATTTTCGGCAAGCGTCTGGACGATGTCAATTTCTTGTCCACACAACCGAAAGGCAAAAGCCAATCCGACCTCCTGCTTTTGGCGGATGACATACTCATCAAGTCTTACGGAACCAGTCTGGATCAATGCGGCGGATCGAATAATTACATCTATCTCGACGACGCCATCTACTCCGGTAACCGCTTCCGTTACGACATCGAGAATGCAATCGCGAAGATGAGGCGTGATTCTATTCCGACAATAGTCTCGTTCCATATCGTGAAATATACGATGGGCTTTGATTATGCGCTCGGCAACATACGCACCGCCCTCCAAAGCAGAGACGGGAAACTTAAGAGCTACCATTTGAAAAAGCTGAACAACAACCGCTTTGGCAATGAGCTCTTGGATATCTTTTGGCCCAAACAGCATGAAAGCGAGAATGTGCAAGCCTACATCGCACATGCGGAAAGGTTGCGCCAAAGCAAGGGATGGGCAAGTAAGCCGTATTTCCGCACTAATCAACCGACCAATCCGGAATTGTTTACAACCCCAAAAAGGCAACAGATCGTCGAGAAAGCATTTTTGGAAGCGGGCTCAAAGTTGGTCTGTGCCGCTCAAAAGCCAGCACCATCAATGAGGCCAATGGGGTTCGAAGTCTTAAGCACGATCGGTTTTGGTACACCAATTATCACTTGGCGCAATATTGCCAACAACTGTCCATTGGCATTGTGGTATGGCGATCCGTCGTACCCGGTCAGTCATCCGTTCGGGCAGTGGTATCCGCTGTTCCCGAGAAAGGCGTAAGGAGGATCCAGTGGAAAATAGCGAACTAAGAATCTACAAGCCCGAAGAGTGTGCAGTTTTCTTTAGGGTCAACGAACCGTATGGTGGTTGTTCAAACATGGCCGGCGGCTTTCCTCTCGTAGTCAATGACATCAGCATTAGGACATCTGAAGCTCTTTATCAGGCCTGCCGTTTTCCTTTGTATGAAAATATCCAAAAAGAGATTATCGGCGAAAAAAGTCCGATGACCGCCAAGATGAAAGGCAAGCCTTTCCGCAACACCCACACACGTGGAGATTGGGAAAGGGTTTGTACAGCGATTATGCGCTGGGTTTTGCGCGTGAAGCTTATGCAGAACTGGGAAAGTTTCAGCGCAACTTTGCTGGAAACCGGAGATCTGCCTATTGTTGAGTTGTCCCGAAAGGATAATTACTGGGGCACGTTGGCAGAAAAGGGAGTAATCCCGAAAAAAGGCAAAGACAAGAATGCTCCAGTAATTCCGCTGAAAGAATTCATAAGAGGCATGCTTACAGGTCGCAACGTCTTGGGCCGCCTTGAAATGGAACTGCGTGAAAACGTAAAAACAGGGACGGACAGGATGTCCAACGACTTCACACTCTTGCCACCGCTCAATATCCCTAATTTTCTCCTTTACGGACAACCAATTAGGGAGATCAAGCGCCCTTAGCCTTGCAACCAGAACTTTTCTAAATAGGCATATCTGCCTGGCCGGTTTCTCAAACCGGCCTTTTTTTAACCAAAGCAAAGTTTGCACTCAAACAAGCTTAGAGATTGACCAATTTTGATATTTGTGTTTAAATAAGCAACTAAACTGTACATTTGTAACTATAAAAATATAAAGGAAAGAGAGGGAAGCGCCATGGAGATAATCGGAAAGAATAAGGGTTTGGGTATAGCTTTTGTGCCGACGAATTTATGCGATCGCGATTGCGGGCATTGCCTCAGCAGCGCAAACAAGGACAATTGTCTGTTCCTCGGCCAAGACAGTCAGCAGATGTTGTCAGAAGAGATGGCTAAAGCCAATTTGTATTACGATATCGTCTTTACCGGCAACGGCGAGCCCATAATGTGCCCGAGTTTGCCAACGATAACCGAAGGATTCTTGAACGATACGCGCTGTAGAAGTGTTGTGTTGAAAACATCCGGCGTCTTGACTGATGCGCACGCCGAACGCGAGCGCTTACTGGCAGTACTTAGTTCTGGCAGGGTCGAGCTTGATGTTAGCTTCAATCTTTACGCAGACTTTCCAGAAAGGCTGTTGTCGACTTTGAAGCTGATCTTCAATGAAACGAATATCGAAAAGATGGATGTGATCCTGGATTTTGACAGATCTAATCTGTGGGAGACGCATACTGCCTTCCTCGATGTGATCGACAAGTTTATTGAAGATAGCCCAGAATTCATTGACTTGACCGTCTCAAAGTTTATCACGGATAAGGAATTTTTCGCCTGGGTGTTGAAGAATTTTGACCTGCATAGCCACATCCCGAAGCAAGCCGGCATTATCACTATGAATGCTTTAATGAAGCAAGATGTGACCTATCAGCTGGCTAGAACAAACGGCAACAGGAAACTCGAGATCGTAATCAAGCCGGACGGCATATCGAACATGGGTCGGGCAAGAAATCTGAAAGGCACTGTTCCATCAGTTTATCCCTGCAAGATCCTTAAGCAGCCAAAAAAGAGCGCACAAGGCAAGATCATTACATTGGGCGCAACGCTTGCTCCGGACGGCAATTTTTATCCATGCGTGAAATGCGGAATGCAGGAAGAAGTGCGCCTAGGCACTCTTGGCAAGACGCCGATGGAAGAGATTCTTTACCGCGTCAAAGTATTCAGGTATCGGATGCCGGACTATGTAGAAGGCTTCTATTTTCAGATCTTGAATTCGAAAGACCCCTGCGCAGTCTGCAAATATTTTTCTAAAATCTACCTCCAAAAAGAATGGAGAAACCGCGACAGCCCCTAGCTGTCGCTTTTTTTATTCAAAAGCCAAATAAACTGCAACGGAAAAAAGATATTTTCATTAACAATGAATTAGAGTAAAATGACAAAAAGAGCAAGTTCTATCTAGTGCGAATACTTAATCGATATGCACCAAATTCAATTAGCATATCAACTATCCTAGGTAAAAAGGAAAATAAATAAAGGGGGAATATGAAAATTAAAAATCTGCCCGCGTGCGAACGTCCGCGCGAGCGTCTGGCCAAGTACGGGCCGGACAAAT
>JAAXVE010000018.1:5743-10858 GCA_013335665.1 Candidatus Falkowiibacteriota bacterium | reverse complement strand
TGGTCGAAGCGGCATCAAAAGCAGTATAAACCGTGCGATGAGACAAAACCTCATGCGGCACGCCTGCTTTTTCCAAATAAGCCAAAACCTTGGTCGGCAACGGGGCCGGCTTCTTGGTCTTTTGCCTTACATTGGCTGTTTTTTTGACTGGTGCTTTCTTGGCCATAAAATTTTAACCGAGTTTCCTCGATTTAATCAATAATAAAGGCTGATTCCCCTTTATTATAGCCTATTTACCCTTAATAAGCAAAAACGCGGACGACATACCAGTCGATTTATCTATTCCTGGCTATATGCACTTTTGGTGGCTCGCCAGCGCTCAGAATCAGAAGCTTTAGACTCTGTAAGCTCTTTTTCGAGATTAACAAGCCATCTCCCGTCATGTTTTGTAAAATAGGTCTTATCCAACTCCCCTCTTCCTCTAATGCCATCTCTAATCAAAAACCGATAATACTCGATCCCAACATTATCATCATCTATCAGCTGCGTTTTGTATACAACAACAGCACCAACATTGTCCTTCTTTGCTTTCAGAAATACTTTATTCTTAAAGCGACGCTTAAAACCTTCAAGGTCGGTGTTGAACTCTGTCCTGATAAAATTATTCACGAATGAATCTGAATAATCAAAAACTGATTCGTAGCCTTCGAAATCACCCTTGGCAAACAAATGTTCCATATAATACAGCGCAACTTCTGGTGTAGCAAAAGGGTCGAATTTACCCTCACCCGCAGGCGAATATCCTGCAACCGCCTCAGCGCCATCCGTCCTACCGTCGCTATCCGTGTCAGTTTTCAACGGATCTGACTTATATATCATAATTTCCTCATAATCAGTCAGCCCATCACCATCCGTATCAACACTACTCGGATCTGTCTTATAGTTATCTTTTTCATCTTTATCCAGTAGTCCATCCGCATCTTTATCTTGGACAAATTTCAAATAATCATCTTTTCCAGAATTAGCAGCAGTGATTTTTCTCTGAACAACACCAGAATTATCCTGCAAGTCGACTTGTTTGCCCGCCTCAGTCGCAAGACCGTTGAATTCATTGACATATTGCTGCTTCAAAGTTGACTTATATATCGCCTCACCGGCAACAAAAATAATAGCAGCAAACCCAAGACTGACTATCAGGGATTTTTTAGCGCCCCAACGCTTGCCCATATAAGCTGAGACGCCAAGCCATGCACAAGACAAAACAAGCACAACGGCAATGATTAACGGTGATGGCTTCGTGGCGCCCGACGATCTCATTATCTTAAAAATTTTTGCCACAACCACAAGAGCCAACACTAAGGTTATTGCCACGGCACGCAACAAACCATACGCCGCAACATGTTCTTGCTTCAAAGCAGGATTTGGAGACTGTTCAAGCTTAACCACGAAGCCGTCAGCCTTGATTTCTGTCGCGGACGCATTATTATTATCAAGCTTTGCATAAGGCAAGGGTACTGATTCGCTGCTCACAGCTTCCGCCTTGGCTGTTTTTGAGGCGAGATAAATCATAAAGACAAAACCACAGAAAACTAGCGGGAAAAAAACAGCCGAAAAATTCGTAGACAAGCCTAATTTGCCGACAAAATAGTTAGCTGTAATGGCAAGCGCCGTAAAAAAAGCGCCGAGCATTTTAATCCGCTGCTTAAATGCTCGATCAAGCCTGACCGTCGCTCCGCAATGCGGGCACGGGAAATCGTTGCTGCCGTTGCGCTTCTTGCTGGAATCGATCTTGAAATAATTAAACTCTTGTTGGCACTTGGAACAAATCATTGTTTTTATGATTGGACGGCCGTATTGACCGGATTAGCTTTCAATTCGGCCAGCAACTCATTCATGCTAACCTTTGCAGCAGCAATGCGGGTGTCGGCTGCTCCGTAGTAAATATAAAGGTCATCGCCGAACTGGGCCGTGCCTGTCGGGAAGACCACGTTGTTAACCAAGCCGAGCGACTCGGCTTCGTTGGTCGGGGTAAATAACGGATACGGAAGCTTGGCAATGAGTTTGCGCGGATCTTCCAGGTCGAGCAGAGCCGCACAAGCGCTATAAGTCCTGGTCGAGTTGTTCTCATGCACGCCGTGATAGATCATAAGCCAACCGGCAGCCGTGCGGATCGGCGGACAACCGCCGCCGACGTTACGCTCTTCGAAGGTGTACTCGCTCTCAAGCACAACGCTCGCTGCCAATTCACTCAACAGATAATGAATCCAAAAATATTTTTCCTTAAGCTGTCCAAAGTCCTCGAAGCTGATCAGTTGAATGTCGGGCAGGATGCGTTGTAGCATCTTGAATTCACCATTAATCTTTTCCGGGAAAAGAATGCAATCCTTGTGCCAGATCAGAATGTTTTTGCCGCTAAACTCCTTGTAAAAAGCTTCGTAGAAATAATAATCATCTTTCAATTTCTGATAGCGGAAAATCTCTGCTGCTTCCTTGTACATAATCTTGGGACTTACCATAAAGCCGCGGCTCAGTTCAAACAGACTCGGTCCTTCGGCAAAATACGTCACTGCGTTCTTGCCGTCGTGCGCCACATAGGTCATGTAATAAGTGCCGTCGATCTTAACAATACGCGGATCCTCGATTCCCTTGCTCTCTGCCTTGAGCTTCGGCGTCATGAACGGCTTATTCCAGCGCTCAACCACATTGGTTGGGCCGGAAAGCCTGGCGTAACCCAATGTCGAAATATAATCATCGGCGATCGCGCGATAAATAATGTGGATGTCATTGCCGTCCTGGAATACAGCCGGATTCAAGACCGCCCGCGTTTCAAAAACATTGGTTGTTGGTTCGAGAATAAGCCCTATTTTTTCAACTTTTACCATAAGATAAAATTAGTGTTTACCCACATATTATACCTTATCGCAAGGATTAAGGCCAAAAAAAATGCCGGCCCATTGCTGAGCCGGTCTTGTTGTTAGTGTTTCAAGAATTGGGACAGTCCTTTGCGAATCAGGAACTCTTTGCCTTTGCCGAGCGTCTGATCTACCGATTCCATGCCGTTCATTGCACAAAAGGGGCAACTGTCCTCAGGATACATCTCCATCTTGGTAGTGTAGAGCGCCTGACACTCATCACTACCACCGGAGCGATCGCACAAGGCAATGGCATGAACCACTTCTCCGCCTGCTTCCTCAATGGCTTTTCTGGTCTTTCTGATTGTAGCTCCGGAATTACGGATATCTTCAGTTATGAGACACCGCTTGCCGCGAACCAGCTGGTCGTAACCGCGCTTGAGAACGCGCCGTGTTTCGACTTTAATCGGGATAATGATACCGCCCCTTTCTGACGAGATGATTATTTTTCCGTATGCATCCGCCAAAGTACGGGATAGTGATCCGGAAGAAACCAAATTCTCCACAACATTGTCCAGCTCGGCAAAACTGAAAAACACTTCCTCGATGACAGGCTCCTCATCCGCATAAACCGAAAGGACTTTCTGATGAGGACGTTCGACCTCAAGACCGTAAGCCGTCCACTGCGATAAGCTGACACCGCCGACAGTCGGTCCGACCACGACTTCTATGCCCAAATCGCTTGAGGCATAAGCCATGTAACCGCAAAGTTCTTTCACGTTACCGTGGTAGGGATAGATTGCATCCTTGTTGATATACTGATCCCCATGGAACCACCCTTCGGGCTTTTTCGCAAAGACATAGTGCCCTCTGCAAATGACGTTACGACCGCCCAAGATGGCGTGCACTTTTTGCGTCACTTCATTTCTGGTCATACACCCTCCTCATTACTGGACGTAGGTGATTTGCGGGAACATCGTGTTGCAGACCTCCAGAACAATCGCGTCTGCGGCTGCCGCTTGGTCTTCTGCCTTAAGGATAGGGCGGCCGACCACGAGATAGTCGGCGCCAGCCATGATGGCACCGCCAGGGGTTGCAATTCGCTTCTGGTCATTTGCCGCTGTGCCATCAGGACGCACGCCAGGATTGACGATTAAGAAGCCGTCGCCACACACAGCACGGATAATTTCCGTTTCTTTGGGTGAGCAGACCACGCCGTCAAGGCCGCACTTCTTCGCAAGCAAGGCGAGCTTGATCACCATGTCTTCAGGCGATTCATTGATACCAATCGCTTTCAGAGTTTCCCGAGTCGATGAAGTCAGGATGGTGACGGCCAATAACTTCGGCCGATTTTCGCCGAACTCCTTTTTCATGGCCTCTACCGCCTCGGTCATCATTTCCGGACCACCGAGCGCATGCACGTTAATAAATTTGACTCCGTGCCGCGCAGCCGCGCAACATGCTGACGCTACCGTGTTCGGAATGTCATGATATTTGAGGTCCAGGAACACTTCCAGCCCCATAATGATAGCCACCCGAATGATTTCCGGACCACAGGTCGTGAACAGCTCTTTGCCGATTTTGACCATGCCCACATGCTCTGATAAAAGCTTCATTACCGTGATCGCCTCAATATAACTAGGGACATCGAGACTGAGAATTACTTTTCCCCTTGCCGCTGCCAGTTGATCTTGACTGAATCCATTGTTGCTTTCCATGCGCTCTTCCTCCAATTAATGAGATAAACTGCTTCTTTCTTGCAAACTTGCCACAATACTCCCTTAAAATCTCCTAATTACACCTCCTCTCTTCTTGAATTTTGTTGAATGATCAAATATATAAATACAAGCAAAAACCCTAGTTATAACACCAGGGTTTTGCTTATTTTAGTATTTTTATCCTTGTTTTGTCAATTATTTGACTGGCACCGTCTTAACCGGAATCTCGACTGGCGAACCGCCTTTGATGTCGTTTGGCAAGGCAGTTAAGCGCTGGGTTAAGCACTGCTGACCAGCGTCGTGAGGCCAGCGGCCGCGGAGGTAGTCGACTGCGTTCTCATCCTTATTACTGCGCTTAAAGTTGGCGCACAATTCGTAGAGTTTGTCTTTGCCTGCCTTGTATTCTATCTTTGTGGTTTCACCAGGGACTTGGATAATAGTTTCGTCCATAATTCTCTTTTCTTTGACAAGAGTATCAAGACTGTCAGGCAGCTTGGCAGTTTCGGCATAGTAACTATTAATGGCGGAATCTATCTGATCAAAACGTCCGAGAAGCTGTTCGTCGATGCGGCGGTCACGTGCTTTCTGAGGAGACTCGACTGAAA
>JAAXVE010000018.1:0-5733 GCA_013335665.1 Candidatus Falkowiibacteriota bacterium | reverse complement strand
GGCGACCAAAGAGATTATTGCAATAGTAAGCGCCCCATAAAAATACCAGGTAACGTACTTATCGGTTGCACCCACCAATTTCTCCCTCTTGATGTCATAGATGTAGAAACTAAAAACTGCACCAGCGATCAAAATCGAGGTCAAGGCCTTGAGCGAAAATCGCAATGTCATGTCGCCGTTCAGGAAGGTGTTCAGGGTGCCGATCAGCCAGCCGATCATCACAACCGAGGCAATCAGAAGAATAAAATAAGTCAGCCAGCGACGAACACCTGACTGTGCTGGCAAGGCTCCGGATCGTAGATTCTTATTAATCTGACCCATAGTGACAAAATAGATCGGCGAAGAGATGATCAAGGCCGACAAAGCAAACTTAAGCGCATCCTGGGTAAAGATCTCGCTGGCCTGCGTCGGATCGACCACATACTTATTGATCAACTGAAAGATAATCATTCCGACAGAGGTGGTCAAGAAGATTAAGGCAACAAGAGACAGTAGGTAAAAGAAGGCGAATTTAGCCGCATTGTTGGCGTCATGAGCCATGTTTGGCTGTTCCATATAGTTTTGGATAATTGGCGCGAGATGATATAATGATAACAACTCGCTGACCATTAATAACTTCTTACTAAAATAATACCACTTTGGCTAATATTTGCAACATTTTATTAAGGAATTATTAATTTGAACTCAAAATACTTGACATTTATTGATAAATATGCTTAAATATAGTGTTTAGCATGATCATTAATAAAGGGGGTTCACAATGAACTCAAAAAACATCCTCATCACCATCATCACCATCGCCGCCATTTTCTTCTGCTTTTTTACCGCCAACCACTTCCAACGCTCGGCTTCCGCTGCCGAGCCAACCATCCACCAAGAAATAACACCCACCAACAACCGTATAGAGATCGAAGCAGATCTCAAATTCATCAAAACCATCCAACCAATCCTCCAAAACCCCCACCACCCACTCTACCGCCAAGTCTACGAGGCGGTGTACGAAAAACCCCCGAAATAAGTAGGGGGTTTCTTTTTTTCAATATTAGCTAATATAACTTAGAAAAAATATATTGTTTGACAATTTTATAAAAAAATGCTTTAATGATAATCACAAACCGCTCTTTAATGAGCTATTAAAAACATGGGGGTGCAATCTTGATCAAACAGATGAATTGCAATGGCGTGTCCGGTCTTCATGACAAAGTTTTCGGAGATTTCACTGCAGTACGCGGTTCAGTTCTCAGCAATTACGGCGACGTCACAAACATTTCAGGTGATCTCACCCAACTCAGCGGACCGACAGACAAACTGTCAGGAAGCCTCACAAAACTTTCGGGAGTCATTCATCCCGATCTCGAGGGTGTCCTTACGCATCTCTGGGGCGATCTCACCGGCCTTACTGGCAAAGTAAACGAAGATGAAAACGGCCAGTACAAATGGCCACCGCTGAACGGGAAAGTGACCGACCTTGATGGCGACATCACTAATCTGCATGGAAAATGCTCCGGCGCCAGCGGTACTGCTACAAAGCTGCTGTCGGGCGACCTGACAGGATTCGAAGGCAATATCACCGGGCTTATCGGCAAAATCGTTGGTGGAGAATTCATTCCATCACTCATAACCACCGAGACAGTCTTCGAATCATCCGAAATCGCAAATCCGTAACCAACCTCCAAAACAACCAGCAACAAAAAAGGCCCCTGTGATCCGTCACAGGGGCCTTCATCTATCTATTCGCTTTTATCATAAATCTTATCGGTCAGCTTGGGTGGCAGGTTCAGTTTGATGTGCAGTTCTTTCAACTGCGCTTCAGTCACTTCTCCTGGCGCGTCCATCATGACATCGCGCGCTTGGCCGTCCTTCGGAAAGGCGTAGATGTCACGAATGCTGTCCAGGTCGAACAACACCATCATCAAGCGGTCAAGCCCTGGGGCGATGCCGCCATGAGGCGGTGCGCCGTATTCAAAGGCGCGAATCATGCCGCCGAAGCGCTTATCGACTTGCTCCTTTGTATAACCAGCGATTTCAAAGGCTTTGTACATCACGTCCGGACGATGATTGCGGATAGCGCCGGACGAAATCTCGTAGCCATTGCAGACAAGGTCATATTGATAAGCCAGAATATCGAGCGGATCTTTATCTAAAAGCGCTTCCATGCCACCTTGCGGCATCGAGAAAGGATTGTGGCTGAAGTCGACCTTCTTATCTTCTACATTATATTCATACATCGGGAAATCCTTGACCCAGAGCCAGGCGGCCAGGTTCGGATTCTTCAAGCCGAGCCGCGCACCGCAATCGTTACGCACCGCCCCGAGTGCTGCACAAACTGTTGCCCAAGTGTCGGCGCCGAAGAAGACGATGTCTCCCTTCACTGCTCCGACCGTTTCCAAAATCTGTTTAGTCAGGTCGTCGCCCAAGAACTTGATAATCGGCGAGCTGATCTCCCCGCTTTCTTTCCAGATAATATAGGCCAAGCCCTTGGCACCTTTGCTGCGAGCGATTTCCGTGAGCTCATCAATTTCTTTGCGGGAGAATTTGGCACCGTTATCGACTTTCATCGCGTGCACTACGCCTCCCTGCTTAACCACGTCGGCAAAAACCGAGAAGCCGGAATCCATCACCATGTCGGAAATCGGCATGATTTCGAAACCAAAGCGCAGATCCGGCTTGTCTGCTCCGTACTTGGTCATGACCTCATGCCAGGTCAGGCGCGGGAAAGGCTTCTGGATGATTCTCTTATCAGTAAAAGTCTCGGTCAATTCGATCATCAATTTTTCCGCGACTGCCCAGATATCTTCCTGATCGACAAAACTCATCTCCATATCAATCTGATAAAAATCGCCAGGGTGGCGGTCGTTGCGCGGATCTTCGTCGCGGAAGCATGGCGCTATTTGGAAATAACGGTCCATGCCAGCCACCATCAGGAGCTGCTTGAATTGTTGCGGCGCCTGCGGCAAAGCATAGAACTTACCAGGATAGATGCGAGACGGCACCAAATAATCGCGCGCACCCTCAGGTGAGGAGTTGGCTAGAATCGGGGTTTGCACCTCGACAAAATTTATCTGTTTGAAATAATCGCGCACATGGCGGATAACTTCATTTCTTTTGATCAAGATCTGCTGCAGCTTTGGACGGCGCAAATCAAGAAAACGATACTTGAGACGGATAGCCTCGTTGGCTTCGTTCTTGGTTTTCTCGTCATCGATTTCAAACGGCAGAGTCTTTGACTCGGACAAAATAGTCAGCTCGCTGCATTCAATCTCAACAGCGCCGGTTGCCAGCTTGTCGTTAACCATCTCGTCTGGACGAGCCACGACTTTGCCTTTGATGTGGACAACCCATTCGCTGCGCAGCTTATCGGCCTCAGCTGCCGGCTTGGCACTGATCGACTCGTCGAATTTGATCTGCGTCAAGCCGTAGCGGTCGCGCAGGTCGATGAAGATAATGCCGCCATGATCACGGCGACGATGCACCCAGCCCGAAAGTTCAACCGTCTGTCCGGCGTGCTCGCGCGTGAGCTCACCGCATGTGTGTGTTCGTAACATAAGTTTGCTATTTTAGTTTATTTGAAAAATTCTACAAGTAGTTTCTAAGCTGGTCTGACACTTGCCGATCATTTTTATCGCGCATACGGAATCGTAGCTATTTTTTCTGCAAAATAATCATACTCTATATTATTTTGAAGAAAAAATGCACAGACTTCCGTCTAAGCAGGAAAAATGATCGGTAAGTGCCAGACCGAACCCACAAAGTTATCTGAACCCTATTTTATAGTTTCTAAAAATTCTTCTATGGTCTTGTAACGCTCTTGAAAGATCTGATACAAGGTGTCCGGCTTTTCCGGCTCGCCGATCAGTATCAGCGGCTTACCCAGACCGTAAGCAATGCCTGCCTCTATGTGGACCGAATTGCCAGCCGGCAAAAGTGTGATGACTTTTTCGGCATTTTTCAAACCATCCAAGTCCCTGTGAAAAACATCAATGCAATACGGGTCGTTGAAAAAATCCTTGTTTGATTCAAATGCTTGCATCTGCACCTCAGGATGCGCGTCAGGATTGTTCGGATCTGCTGGTAACGCGGCGTGATTGTAGCAAGTCTTTCCGCGCTTGTTTAATTCAGAAACCAGATAATCTGTCAGCTCCTTATTTCTGAATTTCGATAGCACTGTGTAATTGGTCATATGAAATTATATTAACAAGTTATAACCATGCCGTTTGAAATTATTTTAACAAGTCTCAACCATGTCATTCCCGCGCAGGCGGGAATCTAAGATGACGTTCATCTCAAAATCTTTTATACAAATCTTCCCATCCAGGATTTTCTTTTTCTATCAAATTTATTTTCCAGCTACGATTCCATTTTTTCAACTGTTTCTCCCGATTGATGGCCATGTAAACATCACCAAAAATTTCATAGTAAACTAACAACTTTATATTGTACCTTTTTGTAAAACCCTCAATTCTGCCAGACTTATGATCCGCCACCCGGTTAAGTAGGTCTGAGGTAACTCCGACGTATAGAGTCCCATTCTTTTGACTTGCTAGAATGTACGTGTAATATTGTTTCTCGTTCATTATTCTGGATTCCCGCCTGCGCGGGAATGACAAATAAGTATAAACAAAAAAAATCCTCATCCCTAAATATGACAAAAGTCATATCTAAGGACGAGGATTCTCGCGGTACCACCTTAGTTTCTTTCAATAAGCCCAAAGCAAATCAAAAGACTCTCAAATGCTCATAACGCGAGCAGACGTCGGGTTCTATTCATCTGTCGAGACAGACTTTCTTCCCGCACCACCCTTGGTGTTGGCCAAGGTTCTTATTTTCCTAATAGAAAAATAAACGGTTTTGCTTCTTTTTTAAAGATAATGAAAATATACTACGATTGCCCTGATTAGTCAATATTTGACATATTTTACAAAAAACGCTATATTTTTTACATCTTTACAACTGCAATATCCACAAATCAGATCCCTTGGTTCGGCCGAGGGGTTGGGTCTGATTTCTCCGCCCCTGGCGGAAGGATGGTTTCTGCGCTAGTGGAAGCCCGGAGGTCCCCGTAATCATGGACTAATCGATATCCCGAAACGGAGTCGATGAGAGAGAATAAGTCTGGCACATTCGTGGCAGTTTTTTTATTCTCAAAAGAAAGGTGGCACCACGAAGAAGACTCTTCGTCGTTTCGCGCATTTCTTATTATTGCGCGATAGGATGGGGAGTTTTTTTATGTTCATTCACAAAGGAGACAAACACCATGGCATTCAACCGCAAAGACTATCGCGCATTCGCCGGCACGGAAATCTATTTTTCCAAAAATGACCATCGCAAAATGGAAAGGGCCAGAGACAACGTCACGCTCGTCTCGACTGTCTGCCCTGATTATCCGCACGACGACGGCAAGTACACATTTACCGGCGAACTGGGCACCGGCATCAGTCTGACAGCCCACTCGCACCTAAACCGAGTGCCTCGTTTAATCGAGAAACTTCAAGAGCAAGGAGTAGAGGCTAACTGGCTTATTCTCGTTGCTGACCTGCCCGAACTGACCAGCAAACAAACTGAATTCTACACCCGAGTCGCTAGCAGCAAAGATGACTACATCGCCCGTTGTGAATCCTCGGCCGCAACCATCAAGGCCGAGGCGCCACAAGCGACTGAGGTCAAGACTTTTTCCAGCTGGTACGGCAAACAAGGCGTCCCTTATCTTGAGATGCAAGAAGAGGTGGCAGAGCG
>JAAXVE010000104.1 GCA_013335665.1 Candidatus Falkowiibacteriota bacterium | reverse complement strand
CCCCTCCGGCAACGAAAGTACCAAGGCAGGTAATGTCCTCCAAATTAATTAGTTGGGAATAAAGAAAATAATAAAACAGGCTTTAAAGCCTGTTTTATTTTATTCCTGGAATGAAGCGTTTGAGTTGGTCGAAGCGTGATTCGGTTGCCACAGATTGTTTGATCTTGGCCCTAGCTCGATGCGTTTTAACGAATTTAAGCCAATCACGACTCGGTCCTTTGCGTTTTTTATCAGTAACCACTTCGACTAAGTCGCCACTTTTTAATATGGCATCTAGCGGTGCGATTTTGTCATTGATCATGGCACTGGTGCAGTGGTTGCCTATGTCAGTATGAACGGCGTATGCGAAATCAATTATGGTCGAGCCGGAAGGCAAATCATATACATCGCCTTTGGGGGTGAAAACGAAAATACGGTTACCAAATACCTCAAATTTAGCCCTTTTAGCGAAGTCATGGGTATTTTCGTAGCTTTTTTGAAGGTCTAGCAACTCTTTTATCCATCGGGGTTCGTTTTTTTTGTCGTGGCTGTGGCTATTGAGTTTGTAGTAGATGTGCGCCGCCACGCCGTAGAGAGCTTCTTCGTCCATCTTGCGGGTGCGGATCTGAAATTCGGTTGCCTTGCCGTCAATACCAAAAACAGTAGTATGAAGCGAACGGTAGCCGTTGGGTTTTGGGACCGCAATATAATCTTTGAAACGACTGATTTTCGGTCGCCAAATCGAATGTATGATTCCTAAAACTTTGTAACAGTCTTCTACAGAATCAACAATAACTCTTAAGGCGAACACGTCTTGGATTTCGTCAAAGCGTCGGTCTTTGCGGTTCATTTTTTGCCAAATCGAGTAAAGGTGTTTGAAGCGGCCGGCAGTTTCGTGCTTAATGCCGGCTTCTTCCAGTTTTTCGTCAAGGATATTGCGGCTTTTTAAGATAAGTTGGTCGCGTTCAGCTTTCTGTTCGACTTCATATTTCTGTTGGAGTTGTTGAAAATCATCAGGATGGAGTATTTTGAAACAAATATCTTCCATTTGCCACTTCAAGCGCCAAACGCCTAAAAGGCCAGCGATCGGGGCATAGATTTCCATAGTTTCCTGAGCAATTCGTTTCTGTTTTTCCGGCGGTAAGTGCTCCAAAGTTTTTAGATTGTGCAATCTATCCGCAAATTTTATGAGGATGACGCGCAAATCTTCGGCCATGAATAGAAACATCTTGCGCAAGCTTTCAGCATAGCGCTCAATGCCACGGTATTTGATCTTGGAGAGTTTAGTTATACCCTCTACCAGTTTTGCCACCTCTTCGCCGAAGTTCTTCTTGACGTCTTCCAGCGTTACTTGAGTGTCTTCCGGGACATCATGTAGGAGTCCTGCAATAATTGTGTTGAGGTCGGCTTTAATTTCGGCTAAGACAAAGGCAGTATGCAAGGGGTGCTGGATGTAAGGTTCGCCTGATTTGCGAAGTTGGCCGCGGTGCGCTTCCTCGGCAAATTCATAAGCCAAAAGAACCAGGTCGGTATTGGCCTCCGGGTCATTTTCCTTTACGCGGTTGATGATTTGCTCGATAGTCACAGGGTTGAAAGGCTAAAATTATAAAATTAGAATTTTTAATTTTGAATCAAATTCGAATGACTTAAATTTGAAACTAAAAATAGATTAGGGATCCTTGGTTGGCAAGCTTCCGTTCCGTATTTTTTAGTCTTTAGACTTTAGACTTTAGCCTTATTTAGGGATTAGGTCATTAAACATTCCTTCATTCAAAATTGATTCAAAATTAGAAATTCGAAATTTTAACCCCGTGTGTTGTTGTTAACTTTTTGTTATTTGTGTTATAATCCTATTATACATCCTTAGATTAGTCAAAAGCAAAGTTTATTAATTTTTGCCAATTTTTCACCCATGCACATCTCGAAAAATAAGGCGTTCATAAAGTTGGCAGCACTGTCAATCCTGATAGTGTCTGTCTTTTTTGTTGTCTCAACGCCAGCTTTGGCGCAGACGGCTGATCTCTTTGGCGGACAAGAGGCTAATATCAATGCCGATATTGGTTTGTCAAGCGCTCATCCAGCCGTAATCGTCGCGCGCATCATTAATGTTTTTCTAGGCTTTTTAGGTATCATAACCTTGGGCATGATTGTTTATGCTGGTTATGAGTGGATGACCTCGGCTGGTGACGCTGCCAAGATCGAGAAGGCCAAAAAGAGGATAATGGCAGCCATTGTTGGTTTAATTATTATCTTGGCCTCCTTCGGTCTGGTTAGATATTTTTTAGGCAGATACGGTGGCGCCATGCTTGGCGGTAACCCAGGCGGTCCGGGTAATAATACCGGTTTTGGAGTATTGGGGCAGAACATTGTTGAATCTCACTATCCGGCACGCAACGCTCTTGATGTGGTGCGCAACACTTCGATCGTAGTCACATTCCGCGAGGCTATCAATCCTTCCACTATTATTTTAGACAGTAATGGTAGCGGCACATACGGCGACTGCACTACGCCGGGGAATTATGCTACCTGTGACATGATCAATGATGCCAATGTTGAGATATATCAGACAAAACAAACCAGCGCTCAGAAACTTAAGGGGGCATCAGGTGACGTTGCTGTCTTTACGGACACGGCTCATAGGAATTTTGTCTTTAAACCCACTAGTTATTTAGGTAGCCCTTCAGAAAAGCTTTGGTATACAGTTTATCTGACTACGGGAATTAGGAAGGCAAATAATCAGAATGCTTTTGCCGGTTCAGGTTATAGCTGGAATTTCGAGGTTGGTACGCGCATAGACAACACTCCGCCTAAAGTCGAGAGTATCTGGCCTGTGGCTAACGCCAATGAGCCGAAAAATGTCATTATTCAGATCAATTTTGATGAAGCCGTTAATCCTTTAGCTGCTTCCGGGCCGAGCTCTAGCACCTCACCATTCCAGAACTTGCAAGTTTCATCATCAAGCGCTCTTGTGGAAGGTGCCTTCTATATTTCCAATCAGTATCGTACAGTGGAGTTTTTGTCTAATAATGCCTGTGGCGTCAATTCCTGTGGTAAAACCGTTTTTTGCTTACCAGGATTATCGGCAATCGACGTCTTAGCCAAGGCAGCTTCTACGACACCTTTTTATCCTTATAATGGTGTTTTGGATATGGCTGATAATTCTCTTGATGGTAACAAAGACGGCACTTCTCAAGGACCTCAGACTGAAAGCGGCCGTCCTCCTTATAATGAAAACGCCCCGGACGCCGCAACTCAGGGCGATGATTATGCCTGGCATTTTACAACGACCAATGTTGTTGACACAACAGCGCCTTTGGTCGAAGTGTCTGCTCCAGCTCCGAATGCGCCTGGAGTGCTTCTTGATGCCGACATTTATGCTCGTTTCAGCAAAATTATGATGAGTAGGTCAATTTATGGCAGTATTAATTTTATTTCTCCAGCAACCTCGACTGTAAGTTATTGGCATTCTTGTGAAAACGATACGGTTACTAAAAAGACGACCTTGCATTTTATGCACGATCAGTTTTTCGAAAACGGCGACTATCATCCGCAATTAATGTCTGGTTTGAATGATGTATATCAAAATTGTTATAAACCGTGCGCTGGAGCGTCTTGTGCGGCTAATGCAGCCAACCCTTCCTGCTGTAATAATGTACCAACCGCAGGCGCGAGTTGCCCCTAACCCAACGGTCATCCCGCGCGTTAGCGGGGGATCTAAGGAATACATTAATCACGGGATTCCTGCCTGCCGGCAGGCAGGCTTCGCCAAAACGCTCAGGATGACGTAAGATCACGTCATTCTGAATGGAGCGTAGCGGAATGAAGAATCCCGTCGTTTCTAAGAATTGCTGGATGACAAGTTCAACGTCAAAAGTCACGGGATTACTGCCTGCCGACAGGCAGGCCAAAAATCAGTCAGAATGACTAAATACTAATGCATATCAAGAAGCAAAACCTA
>JAAXVE010000212.1 GCA_013335665.1 Candidatus Falkowiibacteriota bacterium | reverse complement strand
GTTAGGCGAAAGAAGATAATGATTGAAAACAGCAAATTAAAAAGTAGTGCCATAGCTGCTGCAGGTTGGGCGTCGCTTGTGATTGTTATGGAATTAATTTCTGAAATAACAGGATATCGAAAATCTGAGCCGATGCCTAAACCCCGACCAATCGATGAAGTGATTCATAGATGGCCATTATTCTTAACTATATGGGTTTGTATTTTCTTGATTATATTTTGCTGGAAATACTTTAGGGAGAAAACTCGAATCAGTGCGAAAAATGCGAAGTTTGAACATGCTGATTTTGTAGACGTAGAGACTTTCTTAAGTGCAGTTAAATCTGTAACCATCAAACTATCAAATTCCACCAGCGTAATTTTCATTCCAAGTGATTCAAAGGTGGCCTTATTGCTTCTAGGCATCAACAAGAAAAAGCACTTGAAGCTTGCACGTGACCCGAATGGTGGACCAAGCGCAATACTGCAAGTTGACGGCGTGCAAGTCGAAGGGTACTTAAGAGTAGATTAAAATAGCGCCTAACCACGTCGTTAGACACCGCCCGCCCGAAAAGACCGGGCTGGCGGGTCAACGCCGACCCCGTTAGCGAGAAAACAAATAGAAGCCATGAGTGATTAACGTAACCAGCATGACAGCTTGTTTTCTGAAATGCATGAATGGGAGAATATATGGCTAATCCAATTAAAGACTTCGGAACGGTTGCACAAGGTTTAGCTAAGAACCCACTAGGTATTATTGCGCTATTTATCGTATTGATATATGGCTTTGCCTGTCTGGTCGTCGGAGCTTCAAACCAACTTCAAGCAGACGAGCGGACACCTATTGTTTGGTTTATGGTGCTTTTCCCTGTTATCGTGCTCGGAGTTTTTGGTTGGCTTGTTAGTTGTCACCACAAGAAGCTATACGCACCATCTGATTTCAAAAATGAAGATCACTTCCTTGAAGCCGTAAAGCCAGAGCTTAATGAGCTAAAATTTATCTCTCCTGACGCTAATAATTCCTCGGATACAAAGCTTATTGGATCAACTGCGGATGATTGGGCGCATACAAGAAACAATATTTATGAAAGCAATCGAGGTCTTTTTATTGCTCATCTTCTTGAACAATCAAATCGGCAAGGCCAGGAATACGACATATTCATATACTTAATTCGGCATAAAAATATGGAGTTCTCAGATATCGACAAAGCTGAATTCTTTTTTGGCCATTATTGGGGAAACAAAATTTATGTTGGCTCGAAGGTAGGGGAACTAATTGGAGTGAAAACATCAGCATATGGGCCGTTTCTGGCACTTTGCCGAGTCACTTTTAAGGATGGTTCTTCAGTGATGATTAACAAGTACATTGATTTTGAAATGGGGTACGCAGTTAAAAGGCACATGCAAGCGAACAATCGCTAACCATTGGTGTGCTGAGGATGAAGGATCGTCTCCACAATGAGCCCTTTTAATCCGTCACAAATACCAACCCTATTACTCAACCGCACCTCTAATTAAATTAAGAATTGCA
>JAAXVE010000017.1 GCA_013335665.1 Candidatus Falkowiibacteriota bacterium | reverse complement strand
TTGATCGCGGTATGGAGTTTATATTGCCCAAAGGCGAGGTGCAGGTGCCGATGCTGGTCACGGTTAACGTGCCGAAGAGCGCCGAACTTGGCAATTACAAAGGGAGCATCAATATTAAGATGACCTCAGCCACCACGGGTCAGTCCTCTGGTGTGGCCATTGCCTTGGGTGCCCGCGTCGATATCAACCTGACGGTGACTAATATGACCTTTACAGATTTTATCGTCCGTTCGGCAGCGATTCCTGATTTTGAAATTTTGAAATGGCCTTGGAGTCTGCCGATTTTCAGCACCTTCCTCCATCGTATCAGCGTGGTCATGAACATAGAGAATATCGGCAACGCCAAGGTTTCGCCTTCAAAGGTGTCACTCGAAGTGTTCGATATTGCCAAAACTAAAACCCTTGAGACTGCTGTTGATACCTCAATCAAGAAGATCGATTCCTTTGCCACGGCCGAGGCGGTGGCTCATTTCCGCACAAAGCTTGGCCCAGGCCAGTATTGGGGCAAGGTTAAGATCTACAAAGATGAGAACATTGTTAACGTTTACGAGATAGCGTTCACCATTGCTCGACCAGGCGAGTTGGCCAAGGGTACGCCAAGCCTAGGCGCTTATCCATGGATATTGTTGGCTATATACATGATCAGCTTGATCTTGATCTTGGCACTGATGATCCGTATCAAGATTTGGCGTCTGGCTGCGAAGTTTGCCGTTTTGGCAGTATCGTTGCTGGCTAAGCCGTTCATGCCTGTCAAGAAGAAGGCCTCAACCGGATTAACTTCTGCCAAGGCAGGATTCTGGCGTTGGGTCAGCAAAAAGGCCTCAAAATACAATCAAGACCAGCACAAAGACAGATAGGTTGTCTTAACCCCTGCCTGCTTGTGTCAATTGAATAATTTACATCAAGGGCGGGCGAATTCTTTTTATGTTACATTTTCCCCGCAAAATATCTTTATTTTTTCTGCTTATTGCTTTAGCTTTTTCTTTTTCCAGCACATCCATGCCAGCAAATGCAGCTACGAGTGTGCAGACTGAGATTACGGTTAAATTGAACTGCGGAGACAAGGTTAAAGACCCCCTTGAAGTTTGTGACGCCCCTGATTTCGGCGGTCTGACTTGCAAGATGTATTTTTACGACGCTACCCATCACTTTGATAGCGGCGATTTGTCATGTTTGAATACTTGCACTGTTATCAGTACTAGCACTTGCGGTTATTGCGGCAACGGCGTTCGTGACGGTTACGAGCAGTGCGACGGCTCTGATCTGGGCGGGCACTCCTGCAGCGATTTTGGCGGCAACACTGGTCAGCTTCTCTGTAATGCCAAATGTAACTTTGTGATTGATAATTGCGTCTGTAAAGATTGTACCGAGCCAGGAACTGCCGGTTCGCAAGGCGGAGGTTCTGGTAGCGGCGGTGGGGGCGGCTATCCTACCGGTTTCAATCCCGGTTCTGATACTGCGCCCAAAGAAACAAAACTGGTTATAAACGGTAAAGCTTACCCTGGTTCTGACGTTAACATCTTGATCGACGGCAAGGCTGTGGGCGCAGTTAAAGCGGATCCTAAAGCTGATTTTTATTTTGAAACGACCAAGGTAACTGCTGGCCTGGTTGGTATCGGCCTGCAGGCGACTGACAGCAAGGGGCGCACCTCGGCTTTGCAAACTATCACATTCCGTGTCGCTTCAGGTGCGGTTACGACTGTTTCCGGGGCCTATTTGTCGCCAAGTATCGATATAGATAAGCCGATAGTCGCACAAGGGGAATTGCTTAAGGTGTTTGGCCAGACCGTGCCACAGAGCGACGTCAATGTTCATTTCCACTCTACGGAAGAAGTGGTTCGCAAAGCCAGCAGCACCAATATCGGCGAATGGAATCTTGATTTCAACACCCAGCCGCTTTCTACCGAAGAGTACCATGTCGTTAAAGCGACTTTTCAGCAAAAGACATCAGGCAACAGTGTTATTCAGAGTGGCTTTTCCAAATCAATGAGTTTTTACGTCGGAAAGAATCCGGGCAAAGGTCCGACCGGTGCATGTCCCAATGCTGATTTGAATAAGGACAAGAAGGTTAATTTGGTGGACTTTTCTATTCTTTTGTATTACTGGGGAACGGACAATACCTGCGCTGATCAAAACAGCAACAAAAAGGTAGATTTGATTGACTTTTCCATTATGTTGTATCACTGGACAGGGTAAGACCGGCTTTGCCGGTAAGGCTAAAGTCTAAAGACTAAAGACTAAAACATCGTCATCCTGAGCATAAGCGAAGCCCGCCTGCCGGCAGGAATTCAAAATTAATAATTCAAAATTTTTAACTACATCGATATTGATAGTAAATTAAAATAGATGAATAACAAATTTAAAATCTTAGTATTCGCGCTTCTCCTTGGTTCGCCCTTCTTCGACGTCAAGGCTGCAACGTTGTATTTGAATCCTGACAAAGGCGATTACGGTCTTAACGACGTTATTCCTGTTGAAGTGCGGCTTGATCTCGACAGTGCTGACGAATGCATTAACACTATCCAGGCCGTTGTCGGTTTTGATAAGAATTTCCTAGAAGCGGTTGATTTTAGCGCTGGCGAGTCTATCTTGTCCCTATGGATCGATCAGCCTAAGACGGGTGACATGGCTGATATTAACCATGAACAGCGTATTAAGTTCACCGGCGGCACTCCTGGAGGCTATTGCGGCAAAGTCCCAGGTGATCCAGGCGATAGCAACATTGTGGCTAAACTTTATTTCAAGGTCGTAAATTTTGACCAGGGAGCTATTCCTCTGCCCAAAGCTAAGGTTTATTTTTTGGATGATACCAAGGCTTTATTGAATGATGGCTTGGGCACCGAGGCAAAACTATCTTTCAAACCAGCCGAGTTCACGATCACTGGCAATTTGGCGAAGGATACCAAGGTTTGGGATAATGCAAAGCAGGGTGACTTTACGCCGCCGGAAGCTTTCAAGATAGAGCTGTTGAAAAACGCCGGAATGTTTGAGGGTAAATACTATATCGCCTTCAGTACAGTTGATAAGCAGACCGGCATCGACCACTATGAAATACAGGAAGTGCGCGAGCCGCAACGCCTGAAAGACAAGAGTTTCCGCGACCTCTTCTATGACATTTTTGTCATAACACCCGACTTGAAATGGAAGACAGCCACCGTGCCTTACGTCTTGGAGGATCAGACTTTGCGCAGCGTTATAAAGGTTCGTGCGATTGACAAAGCAGGGAATCAATTCGTCGCGACGTTGCCAGCGCAGGCGCAAATCAATGGCAATGGTAGCGCTGTGACAATCCTTTCGATTGTGTTATTATTGATTATAATGTCTTCGGCTTGGTATCTCTCTAAGAAGATACATCTAAAATTGAAATAAAGAGCGTTTTTCAAGGAGTATGAAACAAAAAATAGTAAAAATATCTGTAAAAATATTGTTGTTTGCTCTATTGCTAGTGCAGTTGACACCTGCTATCGATGTACACGCCGCCGGCGCTTCACTCTACTTTTCGCCAGCATCGGGCAAGGCAAATATCGGAGACAATTTTACTTTGGCGGTTAAGACTTTTACCGACGGCAAATCAATTAACGCATCTGAAGCTGTAGTTAATTTTGATAAAAACTTGCTCGAGGTAGTCTCGCTATCCAAGTCAGGCTCGATCTTCAACATGTGGACTACCGAGCCTAACTTTTCCAACGCCAACGGTTCTGTCAGTTTCGGAGGCGGCATTGCGCGCCCAGGTTTTAGTGGCCAGACCGGAAAGATATTGAACATCATATTCCGTGCTAAGGCGGCAGGGACTGCACAAATCAGGTTTTCATCCGGGGCGGTGCTGGCAAATGACGGTCAGGGGTCGAATATTTTAGAAACGATGGGCAATGCCAGTTATGTCATCACAGCCAAAGAAGTTGTTGGTCAGCCTGAATCAGTCAAGGGCGTGGAAACGAGCGCTGCTAAGCCGCAAGACGTTGCTATAGTAAAAGAAACGAACAGTATCAATGATTACAATAAGCCTACTGTAACTTCTGCTACGCACCCTAACCAGAATGCATGGACTAACAAGAGCGACGTCCAACTCGACTGGCAATTGCCAGCTGGCACTGTAGCGGTCAGTTACGATTTTAACAAAGAGCTGAATTATGAACCGAAGGAGGAACCGCAAGGATTGATTTCGTCTAAAGCTTATCAGTCAGTTGCGGACGGAGTGTGGTATTTCCATTTGCGTTTCCAGGATGGCAAGAAATGGGGCACTACTGAGCACTATCGCGTCATGATCGACACTATACGTCCGCAGCCGTTCGATGCAAGAGTTGAACAGCGTGACGCTTCGACTTGGCCCGTACTTTATTTTAAGTCGAAAGATGCCTTGTCCGGCGTCCGTTCCTATGAGATATTCGTCAATAGCCTGGAAGAGACAAAGTATGATATCAGCGAGGACGAGTCTCAGGAGATCTTGAGCGCCGAGTTATCCAAGCTTGGCTATGGGGATCATACGGCGTTGATCAAAGTTGAGGATAAGGCTGGCAACCAGACTGATACGACTATAAAATTCCGCATCGAGCCGATCGAGATGCCAAAAATAAAGAATTACTCCAAAGAGATAAGGTCGTCCGAACAATTCTTTGTCAGCGGTACGTCACTCAGCGACGTCGCGGTTAACGTCTACATCCAAGATGAAACTGGACATACGGTGGTTAAGCAAGTGCGTAGCGATGCTAATGGCAATTGGTTCTATCTCAATGATAAGGGGTTGAAGAACGGTCGGTATATCGCTTGGATAGAGGCTGAAAATACCAATGGCCTCAAGAGTATGCCGACTTCAAAAATCGGATTTATCGTTTCGCCTCCCATATTTACTACTATCGGTTCGTTCGTGATTAATTACGTGACGGTGATTGTGGGGCTGATCTTCATGGTCGTGTTCGTCATCGTGTCCATACTTTACATGGTGGGCTTGATCAGGAAGCGCTTGAAAAAAGAGACTGTCGAAGTTGAGACGGTTTTGAGCCAGAATATGGCCAGTCTGAAGAATGCAGTCGACGAAGAAGTTATTAGAATAAACCAGCTCAAGCGGGCAGCAGAAATGAAGAAACAGAGCCAAGCCTTGCAGGCTAGCCTGAAGAATTCGATAGATGTGACCGAGAAGAAGATTTTGAGCGAAATCAAGGATGTAGAAGACATTTTGAAATAAGAAAGCGGCGCCCCGATGGGACGCCTCTTTTATCCTTGGACTTTTTTAGAAAAAGAAACTAGAATAAGTTTAAAAGAAAGGTTCTTCAGACAATTTCATGGTTTAAGCCTGGCATTTGCCGATCATTTTTCCTGCTTAGACGGAAATCTGTGCATTTTTTCTGCAAAGTAATATTGATACTGATTATTTTGCAGAAAAAAATTGCTACGATTCCGTATGCGCGATAAAAATGACCAACAAAAGCCAGGCTAGCTTAGAAGTTATCCATGGAATTGCCCAAGGGGCCAAAGAATTAAAGATAACTATGATAATATTTTTTGACACAGAAACGACCGGATTGCCGAAAAACTGGAAGGCTCCGTTGACGGATAGTGATAATTGGCCAAGAATGGTGCAGATCGCTTGGCAAATTTACACCAAGGATGGCGAGAGGGTCTCCTCAAGCAATTATCTGATCAGACCGAGCGGTTTTATGATCCCAGACGCAGCATTCAAAGTTCATGGCATTTCAACCGAAAAAGCCTGGAATGAAGGCCGGGAACTCGAGCAAGTTTTAGTGGAATTTGATCGCATATCTGACGATGCAAGCTATTTGGTCGGGCATAACGTCGCCTTCGACTTGAAAGTCGTAGGCGCCGAAATGGCAAGGCTTAATCTTTCGTCAGCCAAAATGTTTGGCATAAAAAGCATGTGCACGATGCAGCTGGGTGCAAGCGTCTGCCAGATTCCAACCCAGTATGGAGGATATAAGCAGCCAAGCTTGGCAGAGCTGCATCAATGCTTGTTCAATACGGGATTTGACGGAGCGCATGACGCTTTGGCAGATGTTGAAGCTTGCGCGCGTTGCTTTTTTGCCTTGAAGGATAAAGGCATGATAGTACCTTAGGCAAAATAGATATTAATCAGGGCTTAATATCTTCATGCTCTAATAGCGATATAAACGCCTGCAACCGGCCAGGCCGGTGAGCGAGCGATAATGCATAAACATATGCCAAGAAAATCAAACAAGGAACAGGAAAAAAGCCGCGAAGAGTTTTCCAAGGAATTCAAAGTCTCCGGCGAGAAGCTTGTTAAAAAAGTTAAAGAGCTGATCAAGGAGGGAAACGCCCGCAAAATCATTATTAAGGACGAAAAAGGGAAGTCTATCATGGAAATTCCATTGACTGTCGGTGCTGTAGGTGTTTTGCTGGCCCCTGTTTTGGCTGCAGTCGGCGCTTTGGCCGCTTTGCTGACCGAGTGCACGATCGTTGTCGTAAAAGAAAAAGGCAAATAGATGGCCATGGAAAATCTGCGCATGGAAAAACCGAGCAGCCCCAAAGAAAGGCTTCTAGAAATGGAAAAGAGCGGACTTTATGTTTTTCATGGTTCGCCTCAATTGCTTGACAATCTTTCACCCAAGCAAGCTACCGGTTATGATGAGGAAAAAGATATTCATTTCAATGACGGAGAGGAGGCTGTCGTGTCTTCGCAATACGCGGAGATTGCTATCTTTCGCGCGTTGACGCATCAAAGCCAATTCCCGGAGGGCGTGGATACGCACACGGGGTTCGGAGCTGATGAGGACGGTCCTTGTTTCCGCGCCAATAAGGCCGTGATCGACGGAGTAAAAAACAATTCAGGCTACGTTTACGTTTTTAAGAAAGATGATTTTACGCCATATAAAGAAATAGAATACCGCACGAATAAAGATGTCACTCCTCTTGAGATAATAAGAGTGACAGCAGAAGATCTGCCGTCGAATATAGAGATTTCTAAAGATTAATATCCGTATATAACAAAAGCCCTCAAACACTGAGGGCTTTTGTTTGCTTAAAATTACAGAGGTGTCCATTATTGGCACTTTGACTATTTTGCATATTTTACTCTGCCTCCGGCGGGTCCTACCCGGACGGGGTCACTTTTTTAAAAAAAGTAACCAAAAATCGCGGGCAGGAAAATTAATTACAGGCCGTTCTTCTTGCTCCTTCGGAGCCGGCGAAGAACCGACGGCTCACTCGCCGTCGACCAGAACGTCTTCACTCCGTCCATAGGGAATGAGCCGAACTCGCTAGCGCTCAAACACCGGCTCATTCTCCTTGGACTCCGCTCGAATTCTGACTGAATTTTTTCATGCCCGCATTTCCATTAATTGCAGACAAGCATATTTAATTGATCAATAAAAAACTGCCATTAATTTTGGCAGTTTTTTATTTGATTGAAATTTTTAGATATCCAAATTTTCTACCTTTTGAGCATGGGTCTGGATGAAATGCTTGCGTGAAGCTACGTCATCACCCATCAGCATCTCGAAAGTCTCATTAGCCGCAGCGGCATCTTCGATGTTGACTTGGCGCGTGATGCGGTGAGCAGGATCCATAGTGGTATTCCAGAGCTGTTCAGGGTTCATTTCACCAAGACCTTTGTAGCGTTGGATGTTGATGCGGTTGGCTGATTTGGCCTTAGCCTTCTCCACTGCCTCCTCAGTTTCTTCTTCATCTTCTCCGACCTCGCCTTCTACCACCTCTTCTACTTTGCCACCACTGATTTCAGCGACTATCTGGTTCTTTTCTTCGTCAGAATAAGCATAACGGACAACGGAGCCTTTTTTGACTTGGTATAATGGCGGTTGGGCGATGTAGAGATGACCGTTTGTTATTAGGGGTGCGAAATGGCGGAAGAATAGGGTTAGAAGCAGGGTGCGGATGTGGGCGCCGTCAACGTCGGCATCGGTCATGATGATGACGCGATGGTAGCGTAATTTTTCAAGGTCGAACTGGTCATCAATGTTTGTGCCGAGGGCGATAATCAGGTTCTTAACTTCGTTATTGGCAAGCATCTTATCCAGTCGAGCGCGCTCGACGTTAAGAATCTTACCACGCAAGGGGAGAATGGCTTGGAATTTGCGATCACGCCCTTGCTTAGCTGATCCGCCAGCCGAGTCTCCCTCAACGATATATAATTCGCAATCTTCAGCTTTGCGGCTGGAGCAATCTGATAGTTTGCCCGGCAGCGTCATGCCATCAAGCGCGCCTTTGCGCAGGATGTTAGCGCGTGCCGTGCGGGCAGCGATGCGGGCCTGGCTAGCCAAGACGCACTTGCCAATAATTGCTTCCGCCTGCTTTGGGTTTTCTTCCAAGAAGATGGAAAAAGCTTCGCCGAAAACCTGTTCGACATAAGTCTTCATTTCGGTGTTGCCGAGTTTGCCTTTTGTCTGGCCTTCGAACTGCGGATCGGTCAACTTGACCGAAACGATAGCCGTCAAACCTTCGCGCACATCATCTCCAGTTAAATTTTCATCCTTTTCCTTTAAAAGCTTCTGGTTGCGCGCGTAAGTGTTGAGTGTCCTGGTAAGGGCAGTTTTAAAACCGATCGTATGCGTTCCGCCTTCAGGATTGTGGATATTGTTGGCGAATGACATCAACGATTCGTTGTATTCGTTGTTGTATTGCAGCGCCACCTCGACTTTGTTGTCGTTGACTTCCTTTTCAATGTAAAAGATGGTTTCATTTTTGACGTCCTGGTTGCGGTTCAGAGCTTTGACGTAAGCCTTGATGCCGCCTTCGAAAAAGAATTTGTAATCCTTCTCACTGTGGCCCTTTCGTCTGTCTGAAACACGAATAGAGATGCCCTTGGTTAAGTAAGCCTGCTGGCGCATACGGTCAAGAATCTTGCCCCAGTTGAATTCGGTCTCGCTAAAAATGGTGTCGTCCGGCCTGAAGATAATCGTGGTACCTGTGCGATCAGATTTACCAACAGCCTTGATCGGGTGTTGCGGTTTGCCAACTTTGTATTCCTGTTGCCAGATTTTGCCGTCGCGATGCACTTGGGCGATCAGGTCGGTAGACAGGGCATTAACAACTGATACGCCGACACCGTGTAAACCGCCGGAGACCTTGTAGCCTCCGCCGCCGAACTTGCCGCCAGCGTGCAGTTTGGTGAGAACGGTTTCGAGGCCTGAAGAACCGGTCGCCTTAACTATGTCAACCGGAATGCCGCGGCCGTTATCCGCCACTTCTACCATGCCATCTTCTCGCAAAGTGACTGCGACTTCGGTGGCAAAACCTGCCATGGCCTCATCGATACAATTGTCGACGACTTCCCAAATCAAATGATGCAAGCCCTGCGTTCCTGTCGAGCCGATGTACATGCCAGGACGTTTGCGTACTGGGTCCAAGCCTTCGAGTACGGTAATAGCGCTAGCATCATAATTCGAGCCTTTTTTTACTTCTTTCTCATTGCTCATATTGCTAAAATTAGCTATTTTAATACAAAAATAGAAACCTTAAACTGGCTCCTTATTAATACCTTAATTTTAGCAAAAAAAGGCTTTCTAAGCAAGTGAATTATAAGTATTTTTTGATTTGTCTATATGTCCAAAGATGTGCTAAAATATAGTCAAAATAGTAATAAATATTTACTGAATGAGCGAAGATTTATCAAACAAGAGTCCACTGGAGAAGGCGAGGGTTGATCAGTATCATGATCTCGAAGGCTTAAGCATTAACAAGCTTCAGTTTGGCTTGTGGCTCACGGAAAACAAGTTAAAATTGCTGAAGGGTTTTTCGGTGTTTCTTATAATGGTGAGTATCATAACCTGGGGGTACACTTTTTATAGCTTTGGCTATTATTTTATCGTCGGAGCCGATCAAGATAATGCCTTAGCTGCTCAGATTGTGCAAAGTGGAACAATTAATCATTCCGCTGTTCTTTCCGTCTCTGCACAGAATCTGCGCCAGGGAGGTACGCTGATTTTGGATTCCCAGAATGGCAAATACGACCTGGTTGCTTCGATTGAAAATCCAAACCCGCGTTTTTGGGCTTCGTTTGATTATTACTTCGTTGTAGACAGTACTACTACGGAGAAATTAAAAGGCTTCATCCTGCCTGGCGAATCGAAGAAGCTTTTAATGCTTGGGCGCGAGTTTAGCGGTCGTCCCAATACGGCACAACTAGTCTTTTCCGATTTTGTTTGGGCAAGAGTCAATAAGAAGGCTATTCCTGATTGGACTAAGTATAAAAATTCTCTCTTAAATATCGAAGTGGCCGATAAGAAGTTCGTTTCGGCGCGACAAAGCGGCTTATCAGATAAAATCAGTCTGAGCCAGCTCGCCTTTACAGTTGCCAACCATAGCTCATTCAACTACCTCAAGGCGAATTTTGACGTCCTGCTTTATGCCGGACCAAATTTGATAGGTGCCGACCAGTTTTCTCTGGATTCTTTGCAATCTGGCGAGACTAGGGGAGTGACTGCAAATTTTTTAGGCCAGTTCAACCGTGTCGATACGATTGAAGTGGTTCCGAACATAAATATCCTTGATCCTGGCAACTTTTTGAAGTTTAATAGCACTGAGACCTTGCACGAATTGCCAAAGGCGTATTAAGATAAGGGCGAACCTTTATGATGCGCCGAATATTCATCTATCTTAAGAATATGGACTGGATTATGGTTTCAGCTGTTTTGCTGTTGCTGTCTTTCGGTCTGGTTGAGATTTATAGCGTCGCCTTAGGCCGTGGCGCCAATGATCTGCTTAATTTTAAAAAGCAGATCGTTTTTATCGTCATCGGAATTATTCTGATGTTCTTTTTTGCTTTTTTGGACTATCATTGGCTCCGCAATTTCGGTATGTATTTCTACATTGCTGGTATATTATCGCTCGTGGCTGTTTTGGTTTTTGGTAAAGTGATTAACGGCACTCGCGGCTGGTTCAGTATTTTCGGCCTAGGCGTGCAGCCGGTGGAGTTTGTTAAGTTTGTCTTGATCCTG